>NZ_JBHVER010000179.1:0-17037 GCF_042802195.1 Kitasatospora sp. NPDC057500
GATGGATTCCGCGGGACCCGGCGGGGCTCCGGTCGGCCCGGCCGGAGGTCACTCGGCCGGTCGGTCCTCGATTCAGTGGTTGCGGCGGCGCCTACTGAGGCTGAGGACGAGCCCGCCGACGACCAGCAGCCCGCCGGCGATCGCCACCACCGTCAGGACGGCGGTGCCGGTGTGGGCGAGGATGCCGGTCGGTCCGGACGGCGTGGGGGCCGCGGGGGCCGGCGCCGGCGGGTTGCCGGGCGCGACCTTGACCGTGGCGGTGGCCTCGGAGGGGGTGGCTCCGGGGCCGGTGGCGGTCGCGGTGTTGACGACCTTGCCGCGCTGGGCGTCCTCGGTGGTGATGGTGTGCGGCTGGGCGGTGCAGACCATCGTCTCGCCGGGGGCGAGGCTGGTCCTGGGGCAGGTCACCTGGCCGGCGGTGGGGTCGTCGACCTTGATGCCGGTGACGGTGGCGGTGCCCTGGTTGGCGACCGTGAGCTTCCACTCGATCCGGTCTCCGGCGTCGGTCTTCCCGTTCCCGTTGACGTCGACGACGTCGGCGGTCTTGGTGAGGCCGAGGGCGCCGCGGCCGTCGGACGGGACGGTGACCTCGGAGGGCGGGGAGACGGGCGGTTCGCCGCGCGGCGGGGTGCCGGTGGCGGTGGCCGTGTTCCTGACCGTGCCGGCGTCGACGTCGGCCTGCGTCACGGTGTAGGTGGCGGTGCAGGTGACGGTGGCGCCGGGCGCGAGCGTGGCCGCGTCCTTCGGACACGTGACGGCGGAGAGCTTGCCGGTGCCGGTGAACTCGCCCTCGTTGACCTTGACGTCCTTGACGGTGACGTTGCCGGTGTTGGTGACGGCGAACCGGTAGGTGATCTTCTCGCCCTTGACGAGCCTGCCGGGCTTCTCGGTCTCGGCGGACTTCACGACCGCGAGCGAGGGCTTCGGCTGCTGCGGCAGCTCCACCTCGGAGGGCGGGGAGACCGGCGGCTCACCGCGCGGCGGGACGCCGGTGGCGGTGGCGGTGTTCTTCACCGTGCCGGCGTCGACGTCCGCCTGCGTCACCGTGTAAGCGGCGGTGCAGGTGACGGTGGCGCCGGGCGCCAGGGTGGCGGCCTCCTTCGGGCAGGTGACGGGGTCGAGCTTGCCGTGGCCGGTGAACTCGCCCTCGTTGATCTTGATGTCCTTCAGCGTCACGTTGCCGGTGTTGCGCACCGCGAAGCTGTAGGTGATCTTCTCGCCCGCGACCAGCTTGTCCTCCTGGCCGGCGGAGGCGGACTTGACCACGGACAGGCCGGGCTCGTCGTCCGTCGTGATGGTCGTCCCGGACGGCGGGGAGACGGGCGGCTCACCGCGCGGCGGGGTGCCGGTCGCGGTGGCGCTGTTCTTCACGGAGCCCGCGTCCACGTCGGCCTGGGTGACGGTGTAGGCGGCGGTGCAGAGCACCGTCGCGCCGGGCGCCAGGGTGGCGGCCTCCTTCGGGCAGGTGACGGGGTCGAGCTTGCCGTGGCCGGTGAACTCGCCTTCCGTGATCTTGACGTCCTTCAGCGTCACATTGCCGGTGTTGGTGACGGCGAAGCTGTAGGTGATCTGCTCCCCGGCGACGAGCTTGTCGGTGGAGGAGGTCTTGACGACCGCCAGCGCGGGCTTCTCCGGGGCCGGGACGACGGTCTCGGAGGGCGGGGAGACGGGCGGCTCACCGCGCGGCGGGGTGCCGGTGGCGGTGGCGCTGTTCTTGATGGAGCCGGCGTCGACGTCGGCCTGGGTGACGGTGTAGGCGGCGGTGCAGGTCATCGTCGCGCCGGGGGCCAGGGAGGCGGCCTCGGCGGTGGGGCAGGTGGCGACCGGCGGGGTGCCGGTGCCGGTGAACGCGCCCTCGGTGACCTTGACGTCCTTGAGGGTGACGTTGCCGGTGTTGGTGACGGCGAAGCTGTAGGTGACCGTCTCGCCGACGACCAGCTCGTCCGGCTTGCCGCTGTGACCGGTCTTGACCACGGACAGGCCGGGCTGGTCCTGCGTGCTCACCGTCGTCTCGCTCGGCGGGGAGACTGGCGGCTCACCGCGCGGCGGGGTGCCGGTGGCGGTGGCGGCGTTCTTCACCGAGCCCGCGTCGACGTCCGCCTGCGTCACGGTGTACGTGGCGGTGCAGGTGACGGTCGCGCCGGGCGCCAGCGAGGCGGCGCCGCTCGGGCAGGTGACGGGGGAGAGGGTGCCGCTGCCGGTGAACGCGGTCTCGGTGACCTTGACGTCCTTCAGTGTGACGTTGCCGGTGTTCTTCACCTCGAACTTGTAGACGATCTCCTCACCCGCGACCAGGGTGCCGGTCGAGGCGGACTTGACCACGGACAGGCCGGGCTCGTCCGGGGTGGTGATGGTGACCTCGGACGGCGGCGACACCGGCGGCGGTCCGGTGGGCGGGGTGCCGGTGGCGGTGGCGCTGTTCTTCACGGAGCCCGCGTCCACGTCGGCCTGCGTGACCGTGTAGCCGGCGGTGCAGGTGACGGTGGCGCCGGGCGCGAGCGAGGCGGCCTCCGCCGGGCAGACGACCGGGTCGAGCTTGCCGCTGCCGGTGAACGGGCCTTCGGCGACCTTGACGTCCTTGAGCGTGACGTTGCCGGTGTTGGTGACGGCGAAGCTGTAGGTGATCTTCTCGCCGGCCACCAGCTTGTCGGTGGAGGAGGTCTTGGCCACCGTGACCGCGGGGGCCGGGGGCTCGGTGATGGTCACCTCGGACGGCGGCGACACCGGCGGCGGTCCGGTCGGCGGGGTGCCGGTGGCGGTGGCGCTGTTCTTCACCGAGCCCGCGTCCACGTCCGCCTGGGTGACGGTGTAGCCGGCGGTGCAGGTCATCGTCGCGCCGGGGGCCAGCGAGGCGGCCTCGGCGGTGGGGCAGGTGACCGGCGACAGCGTGCCGCTGCCGGTGAACGCGCCCTCGGTGACCTTGACGTCCGTCAGCGTGACGTTGCCGGTGTTCTTGACCTCGAACGTGTAGGTGAGCTGCTCACCGGCGACGAGCTTGCCGGTGGAGGCGGACTTGACGACGGTCAGCTTCGGGTCGGACGGCGCCGGGACGGTCACCTCGCTGGGCGGGGAGACCGGCGGCGGTCCGGTGGGCGGGGTGCCGGTGGTGGTGGCGCTGTTCTTGATGGAGCCGGCGTCGACGTCGGCCTGGGCGACGGTGTAGGTGGCGGTGCAGGTCATCGTCGCGCCGGGGGCCAGGGAGGCGGCTTCGGCGGCGGGGCAGGTGGCGACCGGCGGGGTGCCGGTGCCGGTGAACTCGCCCTCGGTGACCTTGACGTCCTTGAGGGTGACGTTGCCGGTGTTCTTGACCTCGAACTTGTAGGTGATCGTCTCGCCGAGGACCAGCTCGTCGGGCCGGCTGGTGGTGGCGGTCTTGGCCACCGTCATCGAGGGGGCCGGCGGCTGGGTGATGGTCACCTCGGACGGCGGGGAGACCGGCGGCGGTCCGGTCGGCGGGGTGCCGGTCGCGGTGGCGGTGTTCTTCACGGAGCCCGCGTCGACGTCCGCCTGGGTGACCGTGTAGCCGGCGGTGCAGGTGACGGACGCGCCCGGCGCGAGCGAGGCGGCGCCGCTGGGGCAGCTGACCGGGTCGAGCGCGCCGCTGCCGGTGAACGCGGTCTCGGTGACCTTGACGTCCTTCAGCGTGACGTTCCCGGTGTTGGTGACCCGGAAGCTGTAGGTGATCTTCTCCCCGGCCACCAGCTTGCCGGTCGAGGCGGTCTTGACCACGGTCAGCGCCGGGTCGGACGGCGCCGGGACGGTCACCTCACTCGGCGGCGACACCGGCGGGGGACCGGTCGGCGGGTTGCCGGTGCCGGTGGCGATGTTCTTGATCGAGCCCGCGTCCACGTCCGCCTGGGTGACGGTGTAGGCGGCGGTGCAGGTCATCTCCGCGCCGGGGGCCAGGGAGGCGGCCTCGGCGGTGGGACAGACCGGGACCGGCGGGGTGCCCGCGCCCGTGAACGTGGTCTCGGTGACCTTGACGTCCTTGAGGGTGACGTTGCCGGTGTTGGTGACCACGAAGTCGTACGTGATCTCCTCACCGAGGACCAGCCTGTCCGGTTGGCTGGTGGTGGCGGACTTGACCACCTTCAGGCCGGGGCTGGACGTCGCGGTGACGGTCGCCGAGTCCGGCTGGGAGACGGTCGGAGCGGTGTCTCCCGGCGCGGTGCCGTGCGCGGTGGCGGTGTTCTTGATCGAGCCCGCGTCCAGGTCGGCCTGGGTGACGGTGTAGGCGGCGGTGCAGGTCAGCGACCCACCCGGGGCCAGCGGACCGGCCGGGCAGTCGACCGCGGGCGGCGTGCTGCCCGAGAACGCCGTCTCGGTGACACCCGGGTTCGCCAGCTCGACGTTGCCGGTGTTGGTCAGCACGAACGAGTACTTCACGCTCTCGCCGACCGCGCCCACGGTGCCCGGGGTGGCCGACTTCTCCACCGTCAGGGCCGGTGCGACGGCGCAGGTCTTCACCGAGGACTGGTTGTTGCCGGCCGTCGGGTCCTGCTCATTGGCCAGCACCGAGCCGGTGTTGGTGACGCAGCCGGTCATCGTGGCGGGGGCATCGGCCGTGATGGTGATGGTGTTCTCGACCCCCGCGAGGGTGCGCCCGCCGACACACGTCACCGTGTTGCCGGCCACGGTGCAGCCGGGCGTGGAGGTCTTCACGTTGGTCAGCGGCGCCGGGACGGTGTCGGTGACGGTGTAGCCGCTGGAGTTGCCCGGGCCGTTGTTCTTCACCTTCAGCGTGTACGTCACGGGGGAGCCGGGCTTCACAAGATCCGGTCCGCTCTTCACGACCGACAGGTCGGTCGGCAGGCCGGGCGAGGCCGCGCCGTCATTGAAGGCGCTTGCCGGTCCCGGTGATGAGGAGACAAGGGTGAACGTCGGGTTCGCCGCCGCCGGATTGGTGATCTTGATCTGGTAGACCGTTCCGGACGTGTTCTCGGAGATGCCGATGTTGCCGTTGCCGAACGTCCAGGCGGCACCGAAGCCACCGGCGCCCAGTGTCACCGTCGAGGCGGGGAACGTCGCGACCGTCTTGGCAGCCCCGAGGAGATCCACACGGACCAGGTGGCCATTTGTGTCGACGCCCCAGAAGAAGCCGTTCGCGTAGGTGAGATCCCATGCGTTCGGCACTGCGGACAGGTTGATCGTCGCGGTCACCGTGCCGGTGGCGACATTGAGCCGGTAGACCGTGTCGGTTGAGCTGTTGCCGACGTAGAGACTCCCGTCCGGCGCGAAGGCACCCCAGTTCATCCCGGTGCCCGGCACGATGCCGGTACCCACGCGGGTGACGACACCGCCCTGCCCGATCCGGACGATCGCACCGGGGGTCGCGCCGGTGTCGATGCCGTACAGGTAGTTGTTCGTCGGGTTGTAACTGATGGCGTTGTAGGAGGTCGGGGCGACGGCACCTTCCGGTTGGAAGGTGACACTGCCGGAGGCTCCGGTGATCGACCGGTACAACCGCGTCGGAGATTCCTGCGCGATGAAGACCTGGGGGTCCGCTGGATCGAACGGGTCACCGGCCGCCGCGTGCGACTGCGGAGCGGAGAGGAACGGGGCTATGAAGGCGCCCGCCCCGATCAGCAGGGCCATCACCAGCAACCCGATGAGTGAGCGGCGCGGCCGCCCTCGATGCCGCCCTGAGCGGCGAACCATGGTGCTCATGCGGTCCCCTCCGGCAACCGCGGCGGTATGGATATGGGCACCCGCGTTGACCAGTTCACTTCGGACGTCCCTCCAGGTCGGAAGCTACGGCACGCACGGCGTGGGACTTCCGTGTACGCACCGGGATCAGGGCAGTGGGAACCTGATCTTGAGAGGGGAGTAAAGCACCGAATCATTGAAACTTGTCGTATATGAGCACAAGTTATCTTCGTGTCTGTTTTGGGTGTTTGATCCACTGTCGGGCCCGCAGCCCGCCGCCCCGCCGGGCCCGTGCTCGGCGGGGCGAAGTAGTCTGGATGCGAAGCATCGCGCTCAGCCCCGGCAGCTCACCGGGGGAACGCGCCTGCGTGGGGATCGGGGTCGTCGGTGAACGGTCTCGGCCGGCTCCTGACGGAAAGGCCCGCCAGGCCGTGTCAGCCCGTGTGGCACACCGGGGCGGTCGAGTGGCCGGACAGGTACACCTGTTCGTCGGGTGTGAGATCGCGGTCGACGGACCCGCAGATCCTCCGGATCGCGTCGGCGGGCTCGGGCGGATCGGTGCTCCACAGCCGTACCGTGGCGTCGGCGCTGCCAGTGGCCAGGGTGCGGTTGTCGGGGCTGAACACCACCGTGGTCACACTGTCGGCATGGCCGGTGAAGATGGCTCGGCTCTTGCTGGTGGCCAGTTCCCACAGGCGCGCGGTGGCGTCAGAACTGCCGGTGGCCAGGGTCTTCCCGTCCGGGCTGAACGCCACCGTCTGCACCGTGGCGCTGTGGCCGGTGAGGACGGCGTGACTGTTGCCGGTGGCGACGTCCCACAGCCTGGCGGCGTTGTCGGTGCTGCCGGTGGCCAGGGTCCTTCCGTCCGGGCTGAACGCCACGGCGGTCACGGTACCGGCGTGGCCGTGGATGGTGGCGCGGGCGGATTCCGTGGAGAGGTCCCACAACTGGGCGGTCCGGTCTGCGCTGCCGGTGGCCAGGGCCTTTCCGTCCGGGCTGAACGCCACGGCGTCCACGGCGCCGATGTGGCCGCTGACGACGGCGAGGAGGGAACCGGTCGGGACGTTCCACGTCATGGCGGTGGTGTCTGCGCTGCCGGTCGCGAGGGTCCTTCCGTCGGGGCTGAACGCCAGCGCGTGCACGGTGTCCGTGTGGCCGAGGAGGGTTTGGAGGTTCTTGCCGGTGGCCACGTCCCAGAGCCCGACCCTGAAGTCGGGTTCGCCGGTGGCGAGGGTCCTTCCGTCCGGACTCAACGCCACTGCGGTGAGGATTTCGGACTGGCGGCCGATGAGCAGGCTGCGGGAATCGTGGTCCTTCACGTTCCACGACTGCACCGCCGCATCGATGCCGCCTGTGGTGAGTGTCCCTCCGTCGGTGCTGAACGTGATCGCCCTCGGCTCTGACGTGTGCCCGGACAGGACAGGACGGGCAGAGAGGTCCCACAACCGCGCGGTGGTGTCGAAGCTGCCGGTGGCGAGGGTCTTCCCATCGGGGCTGAACGCCACGGAGAACACGCTGTCGACGTGGCCGTTGAGGGTGGTGTGGGTGGTGCCGGTGCCGACGTCCCACAGCCGCGCGGTCTGGTCGGTGCTGGCGGTGGCGAGGGTCTTGCCGTCGGGGCTGAACGCCACGCCCTCTACGGCACCCGCGTGGCCGTTGAGGGTGGTGTGGGTGGTGCCGGTGCCGACGTCCCACAGCCGCGCGGTCTGGTCGGTGCTGGCGGTGGCGAGGGTCTTGCCGTCGGGGCTGAACGCCACGGCTTCCACGGCACCCGCGTGGCCGTTGAGGGTGGTGCGGGTGGTGCCGGTGCCGACGTCCCACAGGCGGGCTGTGCTGTCTGCGCTGCCGGTGGCGAGGGTCCTCCCGTCGGGGCTGAACGCCATGGCGTACACCCCGCCCGTGTGGCCTTGGAGGGTGACGAGCGGTGACCTGGTGTCGACGTTCCACAGGCGCACGGAACCGTCGTCGCCGGCGGTGGCGAGGGCCTTTCCGTCCGGACTGAACGCCACCGCGTTCACGTCACTCGTATGACCTTCGAGGGTGGCGCGGGAGGATCCGGTGCCGACGTCCCACAGTTGGGCGGTGTCGTCGAAGCTCGCGGTGGCGAGGGTCTTCCCGTCAGGGCTGAAGGCTGCGGAGAACACGCTCTCGGTATGGCCGGTGAGCGTGTGGAGTGTCTTGCCGGTGTCGACGTCCCACAGGCGTACGGACCTGTCGCCGCCGGCGGTGGCGAGGGTCTTTCGGTCGGGGCTGAACGCCACCGCGTAGATCGCCTCGGTGTGGCCCGTCAGGCGCCGCTTCAACGGCAGGAGCGCCGCGTTCCCCAGGCTCTCGACGGACTCGGGGGTGTCACTGGTGTTGTACGCCGCGATGGCCAGCAGTGCCGCGAGGTCCGGGTTGGTGCCGATGAGCGTGTCGGACTGGGCGGCGAACTGGCGCGACAGGGACTCTTCCCGTTCCGTGGTCACCGTCCGCCACTGCCAGACGGCTCCGGCGGCGGCGACCAGGGCGACGACGAGGAGGCCGGCCAGGATCGCGTTGAGGCGCCGGCTGCGCCGGATGGCGGCCTGCTGGCGCTCCTGGCTGGCGGTGAGGAACGCCGTGATGTCGCCCGGCAGACGGCGCTGCTGCGCCCAGTCGAGGCCCTCGGCGAGTGCGGTCCCGCCCAGCAGGTCGCCGGGGGCCTTCCGCTCGGCCCATTCGGCCCGTCGCTTGCGCGTGGTCTCCAGCCAGTCCTGGAAGTGGTGGTCCTGCTCCACCCACTGCTGGAGCGTGCCCCATTCGCGGATGAGCGCGTCGTGGATCAGCTCGGCCACCGGTTGCCCGGCCGGCGGCTGGGGGCCGGCGGCGCCGCGCGGGGCGCGGGTCATGATGATCCGGTGGCGGGTGAGCGCGGCGACCACCTCGTCGACGGCCCGGTCGCTCTCGGGCGTGGCCTCGGTGCTGGAGGCCAGCTCGCGCAGTTCACGCAGCGGGAGCTGTTCCCGGATGGCCGGGACCTGGTAGCCGGGCTCGGCCGGCCGCACCAGGGAGGTCAGGATCCTTCGGGCGATGGGGAGTTGGTCGTCGGGAAGTTGCCGGAGCGCGGAGTCGCACCAGGTGGTGAGGCCTCCGGTGACTCCGCCGATGCGCTGGTAGGCGTCATGGGTGAGGTAGCCGTTGTGGCGCCGCTGCCACAGCTGGCTGAGCGTCAATTCCAGGAGCGGCAGGACGGTGACGGGTGCCCGGTCGCCGGACGTGCCCCCGGGGGTGGCCTCCAGGACGTCGGTGATGATCTGCTCGGGCAGGCCGGCCTCGAAGTGGGCGCCGACGGACCGGGCGGGCAGGGTGATGATGTCGTGCAGGTCGCTCCGGCTGAGGGTGCTCGGCAGGTTGAGCAGGCCCGGCATCGCCTTCTCCAGCAGCGCCGGTGCCAGAGCGGCCAGTTGCGGATAGAAGTCGTCACGCATCACCAGGAGCACGCTGACCGGGACGGCCGAGTCGACGAGTTCGCCGAGCTGCTCGGCGACCGCCGCGACCTCCCGCTGCCGGCCGTTGCCGGACCGGGCGAGGAACTCCTCGAACTGGTCGACGACCAGCAGGAGCCGCTCCCGGCCCGGTTCCTCCGCCAGCCTGCGGGTGACGGCGGCGGTGATCCCGTCCCGGCGCGCCCCGGGCAGTCCGGCGCGTTCCAGTTCGGCGAGCAGGTCCTGGCGCGGCCGGGCCAGGACGGTCAACCAGCGGTCACTGCCGGGGAGTTCCCCCTCGGCCAGGGCGGGCAGGACGCCGGCCTGAACCAGGGACGACTTGCCCGAACCGGAGGGGCCGAGCAGCAGCGTCAGCCGCTGCTGGTGGCCCAGATCGGCCAGCACCTGCCGCACCGCGTCCTCCCGGCCCTCGAACCAGCGGGCCTCCTCCGCGGTGAACGACTCCAGTCCCCGGTACGGGCAGACGTCCGTCAGGGCCAGGTCGGGCCAGACCTCCCGCAGGACCTCCACGGGGGTGACGTAGGCGATGCCCTGGCCCCGCTCGTAGTCGTCGGGGGCGGCGATCTCGGTCACCATGCCGATGACCAGGCCGGTCATCTCGTCGAGGACCGGGCCGCCGCTGAACCCGGTGGTCAGGTCGTTGGCCGCGGTCAGCTGGAGGTGGGCGCCGCCGCGCTCACCGGCCGGCAGCAGGTCGCCGGCCACGCCGAAGCCGAAGTGCCCGCCCGGCGGGGCCTGCGCGGGGAAGCCGAACGACCGCACCTGGTGGCCCCGGCAGCCCTCCGGGGAGCCCAGCGGCAGCGCCGCCGTCCCCGGCACGGTACGGGCCAGGCGGACGACGGCGACGTCGTCGCCGTCGGGCTCGCGCCACGGCTCCGCCAGGACGCGGCCCTCGACCAGGGGCGAGCCCTCCACGTTGGGGAAGGCCAGCCGCACCGGGTCACCGGGGCCGGACCCGGCGGCGCGCACGACGTGTGCGCAGGTCAGCAGGACGTCCGGGCCGACCAGGAAGCCCGCTCCGGCGACCCCGCCGTCCGGCCCGAGCACTTGGGCCACGGCCGGAAGCAGTTCACCCGCCCGACCACCGTCCGGTGGCCGGTCCGCGCTAGCCACCGGACGGGCCCGATCGGGCCGGGCCCGGGGGCGGGGGCGGAGCGCCGGGGCTGCCTTGCCGCCACAACGCCCGCACCAGCAGATGGCAGTTGGCGGCGCTCTTCGTGATCACGGCGCCGGCCTCGAAGGAGAGGTCGACGCCGAACTCCACCGCGATCTCGTCGGGGCCGATCCGGCGCAGCTCGGTGAGCGCCGCGTGGGCGGCCGCGGTGACCGGGGTGAGGGCGCCCTGGATGGTCGTCGGCAGATCGCGGACGGCCTCGCCGAGCCGGCCGGCCTTCACCGGCCCCTCCGCCCCGCCGGGCGCCTCCAGCAGGACCCAGCCCCCGTCCGCCAGCGGGATGCGAGCCAGAGCTGCCACGGCCTCCTCCTTCGGCGTCACGGATGTCGCGGCCACTCGCATCGTCGTCCGCCGCCCCGAGCGCCGCACCCGGACCCGGCCATCCGGACGACCGGTCCAACCGCTCCTGGCGGGGGCGAGCCGCCGGAAGCGCCAGTGGATCGTCCGCTCGTCCGCTCGTCCGATCGGCGTCAACCCGGTTCGTGAACGGTCGCCTGATCAGGCGGATATGCGATTGGAGCGTACGGGCACAACTGGGTCGACCTGCTCCAGCTCGACCAGCTCGACCAGCTCGACAAATTCGACCAAGGAGGACCCTTGAAGCGTCTGCTCCATGTCGCCGGCATCGCCACCGCCGCCACCGCCACCGCCGCCCTGTGCCTGGCCACGGCCACCAGCGCGGGGGCGGCAGCGCCGGCCGCGGCGGTGCCCGACGGTTGAACGGAGTCCGCCGGCTCGCCACGAGGGGGGCGGACTCATTCTGCGGTGAGCACGTCGCCCAGGCGGCGGTGGCGGGCTGCCCGGGCGGCGAGGCGGGCGGCTTCGGGGGTGGCGGTGAGGGTGGTCAGGGCGGTGGCGACGGCGTGGCCGAGGCGGGCGCAGAAGGCGGCCGGTTCGTCGGCGGCGTCGGGGAGTTCGGGGACCACCGTGTCGACCAGGCCGACGGCGGCGAGGTCGTGGGCGCCGATGCCCTGGGAACGGGCCAGGTCGGGGGCGTGGGTGCCGTCGCGGTGGACGATGGCCGAGGCGCCCTCGGGCGGGAGCGGGGCGAGCCAGGAGTTGGCGGCGGCGAGGACGCGGTCGGCGGGCAGCAGGGCCAGGGCGCCGCCGCCGGAGCCCTGGCCGAGGAGGACGGCGAGGACGGGGGTGCGCAGGGCGAGCAGGGTGGTGAGGCAGTGGGCGATCTCGATGGCCACGCCGTCCAGTTCGGCCTGGACGGAGAGTTCGGCGCCCGCCGTGTCGACCACCGTGACGAGGGGGAGGCCGAGCTGTTCGGCGACCCGGGCGGTGCGGCGGACGGCGCGCAGGTCGGCGGCAGTGAAGGGGTGTTCCTGGGCGCCGCTCTGCCGCTGCTGGCCGACGACCACGGCGGGCCGCCCGCCCAGCACGGCGAGCGCGCGGACCAGGGCGCCGTCGCGGCCGCCGGGGGAGTCGAGGAGGACCAGCTCCTCGGTGGTGCGGCGCAGCAGTTCGCGGGTGCCGGGTCGGTCGGGTCGGCGGGTGCGGAGGACCGCCTCCCAGGCGTCGGGTCGCTCGGCGGCCTCCGTGGGAGCGGCCGTCGAGGAGGGCAGCGCCCGGCGGGTCAGCACGGACAGCGAGCGGCGCAGCACCTCGCGCAGCTCCTCGGGCGCCACCACCGCGTCCACCAGTCCGCGCTCGGCGAGCGTCTCGGCGCGCTGCACCTCGGGGGGAAGCTCGACGCCCCGCAGCTCCTCGTACACCCGGGGGCCGAGGAAGCCCAGCCGTGCCCCCGGTTCGGCGAACACCAGTTGCCCGAGCGTCCCCCAGGAGGCGAACACCCCGCCCATGGTGGGGTTGCGCAGATAGGTGAGGTACGGCAGCCCGGCCGCCCGGTGGGCCTGGACGGCGGCGGTGATCCGCAGCATGCAGAGGAACGCGGCGGAGCCCTCCTGCATCCGGGTGCCGCCGGAGACCGGCAGGGCGACCAGCGGCAGCCGCTCGGCGGTGGCCCGCTCGACGGCGCGGGTGATCCGTTCGGCGGTTGCCACGCCGATGGACCCGCCGAGGAAGCCGAACTCGGAGGCGATCAGGGCGACCGGCTCCCCGCCGATCCGGCCGAGGCCGGTGAGCACGGCCTCGTCCACGCCGGTCCGCTCCCGCGCCCGGGCGAGGCTCGCCCGGTAGCCGGGGTCGGCCGGTTCGCCGGCCGCCGATTCGTCGGTCGCCGGTTCGTCCCAGCTCCGGTAGCCGCCGGGGTCGACCAGCAGCCCGATCAGCTGGTGCGCTGTCAAGGAGACGCCCATCTGTTCCACCCCATCGCGTGATCCGGGCCCGCACCGACGAAGATCACCCTAGGCGGAGGGCGGAGCGGGCAGGGGGATTGGCCGGCCGGTGTGAGGAGGACGACAGCCTCTCCCGGGCGGGGGGAGGGGGATCGGACCCGCGCAGGATTCCGGGCCGGCGGCGGGCGCGGAGGCCGGAGGCATGACCACCGCAGCGATGAGCCACCCCGTCCGGCCCCGGGCCCGGCACGCGGCCCGGGCACCCGCCGCCGACCTCCGGGGTCGGCACGGTGGGCCGTCGGAGGCGGGCTGTCAACGGTGTGCCGTCAACTGTGGACCGTCGAGCCGCAGAAGCCGGCGGGGATGCTCCGGAAACCGTGGCTCCTGATGGCGGCGGTGGCGGTGGCGTTCCGGCAGATCCACCCGCCGGCGCCGAAGACGGCGCGCAGGGCCCTGCCGTGCGCGTCCGTGCTGTTCCACTCGGCCTCGCGCACCACGTTGTAGAGGACCCGCGCGTACGCCGAGTTCCCGAACTGGGCGGACATCTGCTGGTACTGGTCCACCGGGGCGATCCCGTCGAGGCCGCGCACGGTGAGCGCTCCGGCCTCGTCGCCGGGCCCGGTGTGCCCGCCGTGGACCTGGCCGACGTAGCGGCCGACGGAGTAGGGCACGATCGCGTTGGGGTCGTGCAGGACCGGGTCGGTGCCCTGGTCCCCCCGCACGACGGTGCGTACGCACGAGTGGTCGGTCCAGTTGTCGGCCGTGACGGCGGACTGGTAGCCGATGGCGGTGAGGAAGAAGGCCGACGAATCCGAGGGCAGGCCGGCGACGCCGCTCCGGGAGACGGTGAGGGTGCCGGCCAGGACCGGGACGATGGCGGCGTCGGGCAGGGCCGGATCGATCTGCCGCCAGTTGGTCTTGACGCAGGTGAAGACATCGCGCAACTGGGCGGCGGTCAGGTTCGCCGGGGCGTTGCCGCCGGCCGGAGCGGCCCAGCTGACCGAGTCCTTGGCCATCGCCACGAACAGGTCGGTCGAGGGGTCGTCGGTGCGCGGACCGCGGGAGGAACGCGCGAAGTCGACGGTGCTGCTGGTGTAGGCGTTCAGGGCGACGATGCCCGGGTCGGTCCGGATCGGGCGGACGATCGGGGTCGCGCCGGCCTTGGTGGTGATCTCGTTGCTGCCGGTGGAGTCCCAGCTGTACAGGCGCGGCGAGGTGGTGTCCCCGGCGGCGGCCAGCGAGGCGTTGTAGTCGGTGGAGAACCGGTTGAACAGCATCTCGGTGGTCCCCGACCCCACGCCGACGATGTCGGTCGCGGCGGGCAGCGGCGGGTCGGCGAGGGCGGGGGTGGTGACGGTGAGTGCCAGGGCGGAGGCGAGGGCGAGGGCCGAAGCGGCCCCGGCGGCGAATCGGAGCATGACGGGGACTCCCGAACGTGGTGGGGGACGCAGCAGGCCGGTCACCGGTGGACCGTCACGCCGCAGGCGCCGACGGGAAGGGTCCGGAAGCCGTGGCTCCTGACGGCGGCGGCGGCGACAGGGCTCTTGCAGATCCACCCGAAGGGGCCGAAGACCTTGCGCAGGCCGCCGGCTGCGGAGGTGCTGTACCAGTCGGCCTCGCGCACGACGTTGAAGAGGATCCGTCCGTAGGACGTGTTCACGAAGGAGGAGGCCAGGGCGTGGTCCGGGGAGGACAACGGGGCGATTCCGTCGATGCTGCGGACGGTGAGGATGACGGGGTCGTCACCGGGGCGGGAGTGCCCGCCGTAGACCTGGCCGATGAAGCGGCCGACGGAGTAGGGGACGATCGCGTTGGGGTCGTGCAGGAGCGCGTCCCAGCCCTGGTCCCCCCGCTCGACGACGCGTACGCACGAGCGGTCGCTGGAGCCGTCCGTGCCCGCGGGCGGGTAGCCGATGGTCTTGAGGAGGGTGTCCGAGGACTCCATCGGTGCGCCCGTGACGCCCCGCCGGTCGACGTAGAGATGGCCGGCGAGTACCGGGACGATGGTGGTGTCGGGCAGCGCGGGGTCGATCTGCTTCCACTTGGTGACGCGGCAGTTGTAGATGTTGGAGAGGTCGTAGGTGGACAGGTTCTGCGGAGCGTTGCCGCCGGCCGGTGCGGCCCAGCTGACCGCGTCCCTGGCGAACGGCACGAACAGGTTGCCGGGAAGGTCGTTGGCGTTCGGGAAGCGGGTGGCACGGACGAAGTCGACGGTGCTGCTGGTGGTGGCGTTCAATGCCGCCACCCCCGCGTCGGTCCGGTCCGGGCGGACGATCGGGGTGGCCCCGGCCTTGGTGACGATCGGGGACGGGGCTCCGGTGGAGTCCCAGCTGTAGAGGCGCGGTGAGGTGGTGTCCCCGGCGGCGGCGAGGGAGGCGTTGTAGTCGGTGGAGAACTGGTTGAGCAGGGTCTCGGTGACGCCCGCCCCCACGCCGACGATGTCGGTCGCGGCGGGCAGCGGCGGGTCGGCGAGGGCGGGGGTGGTGACGGTGAGTGCCAGGGCGGAGGCGAGGGCGAGGGCCGAAGCGGCCCTGGCGGCGAGTCGGAGCACGGGAACTCCCGGTCGGAGGCGGGCGGGGCACCGGCATCATCGGACCGCCCGGTCCGTCCCCGGAAG
The DNA here is from genome assembly GCF_042802195.1 of Kitasatospora sp. NPDC057500. Lineage (NCBI taxonomy): Bacteria > Bacillati > Actinomycetota > Actinomycetes > Kitasatosporales > Streptomycetaceae > Kitasatospora > Kitasatospora sp. NPDC057500. The sequence continues at coordinate 15,148 of NZ_JBHVER010000179.1, forward strand.
ACCGCGTGGACCCGGGGCACGGACGCCACCGCAGGTCATCGCCACCCTCCCCGAACGCCGTCGCCACCTGTTCTTCCACCGGTGGCCCCCCGGTCACCCGCCGAGGGCTACACCGGCGGCTGCGGGTCGTACTGGATGCCGCGGCGCACCCGGCGCGCCCGCTCCACCGAGGACAGCCGGGAGACCAGGTGCAGCGCCATGTCCATCCCCGCCGAGATCCCGGCCGAGGTGATCACGTCCCCGTCGTCGACGAAGCGGTCCTCCCGCCGTACCTCGGCCGTCGGCTCCAGCTCGGCCAGCAGGTCGAGCGAGGCCCAGTGCGTGGTGACCGGCCGCCCCCGCAGCAGACCCGCCTTCGCGTAGACCAGCGCGCCGGTGCAGACGCCGGCCATCAGCGGAACCGACGCGGCCAGCTCCCGCACCCGCGCCAGGTGCTCCTCGTCCGCCAGCAGCGGCCGGGTGCCCTGCCCGCCCGGATGGATCACCACCTCCGGGGCGGGCGCCGACGCCCAGGAGTGGTGCGCGTGCACGGTCAGCCCCTTGGCGCACTCCACCGGCCCGCCGTCACGGGAAACGCACGACACCCGCCAGCCGTCCTCGGGGAAGTTCCGCGTCCAGTAGGCGAGCACCTCCCAGGGGCCGATGGCGTCCAGCTCCTCGACGCCGGGGAACAGCAGGATCGCGATGTGACGGAGTGGCCGGCCGGGCCGGTCGCCCTCCTGGGCGCTGATGTCCATGGCCCCGGATTCAACCAGAGCGCCCACGATCCGGTCCGGCAATTTCCGGGCCCGCACCGGCCCCGGCCCGCACCGGCCCGCGCCCCCCTCGCGTCAGGAAACCGTACGGACCGGGCCCGCGCGCGTCAGGGGCCCGTCAACGAACCGGCCGCCCGCCGTCCGCCCGGCTTGGCTGAGGACCGACGACACCAGTCACCGGTTGGAAGGACGGACCAGCACCATGGCGGACGAGCCGACAGACCTCCCCAGTGCACCCCGGGGCCCCGAGGACGACGGCCGCGGCCGCGTCGTCGTCGGCGTCAGCGGCTCGCTCGGCAGCCTCGCCGCCCTGCACCGCGCCGTCGCCGAGGCCCGCCGGCTCGACGCCGAGGTCCTCGCCGTGCACTGCTGGACCCCGGCCGGCGGCGAGTTCGGCTACCGCCGCTCGCCCTGCCCGCCACTGCTGACCGCCTGTCGCGACGCCGCCGCCACCCGGCTGCGCGACGCCCTCGACCAGGCCTTCGGCGGCGCCTGGTCCGGCGCCCGGCTGCGCAGCATCGCCGTCCGCGGCGAGACCGGGCAGGCCCTGGTCCGCTGCGCCGACCGCCCGGACGACCTGCTGGTCCTCGGCGCCGGCAGCCGCGGCGCCCTCGCCCGCGCGCTGCGCCCCTCCGTCACCGCCTACTGCACCCGCCACGCCACCTGCCCGGTCCTCGCCGTCCCCAAGCCGCCCCTCCAACGCGAACTGGAAGCCCTCCGGCGCCACCCCCGCACCCGCCTGACCGCCACGCCTGACCGCCCCCGAGCCCGGTCCGGGCACCCGTTCTGAGCTGGTAGTGTTCTTCTTGTCGCGAGGGAATGATTCCTCGTCAGGCGTCAGTGGTGCTACCAGAGCACGTCCCACTTTCAGTGGGGAGAGTCCGTGCGACCCGGGCCTGGCGCTCCAAGTCGGAGGGGTCCGGCACCTGTTGATTCGGGTGCCGGGCCTTTTCGTGTTTCGGGGGTGTTGGTGGTCGGGGGTTTGTCTGTGGTTCGGGCACGTGTTCCGGGCTGGTAGTGTTCTTCCTGTCGCGAGGGAGTGATTCCTCGTCAGGCGTCAGTGGTGCTACCAGAGCACGTCCCACTTTCAGTGGGGAGAGTCCGTGCGACCCGGGCCTGGCGCTCCAAGTCGGAG
>NZ_JBHVER010000180.1:0-17022 GCF_042802195.1 Kitasatospora sp. NPDC057500
CGCCCTCACAGCTGCGGAATGTCGCCCACGACCACGCCGCCGGCGACCTCGCCGGTCGGGGAGTCAGGGAGCACCTGGTCGGGGTGGGCGTCCTCGTGGGCGGTGGCGGCCCGCAGCTGGGCGTCGTACTCGTCGTCCCCGAGGGGGTGGCGCCGTCTCCCTGGTGGGCGGCAGCGGCCCGCACCGCCCTGTCGACGGCGTCGGCGCAGTCGGCCCGGGAGGAGAAGGTGGCAGCGGTCTCGTCGGTCATGGGGCATCATGCCGAGTGCCACCGACAACACCGGTCGTACCCCGAGGATCCCTGGCTCGTCCTCGGGACGTCCGGCGGACCGGAAGCCGTCGCAGGAGTGCCAGGAGCGCCAGGAGCGCCCCGGCGCCGGGCGGCTCGGATCGGCTGTGCCGAAAGGCCCGGTCCCGCCGACCACGCGGTGCGGCGGTGGGCCGGGCCCGAGCCGGCCGGGGCCGGGGAGTTCAGGCCGGATCAGGGAGTGGTGCAGACGGCGGTCGCCCGGATGGACTCGGTCCCGGTGCCGGTGTTGGTGCCGCGCACGACCCAGAAGTCGCCGCTCGCGAAGGAGTCGGTGAAGAAGATCCGGAAGGCGCTGGTCTGGCCGCCGCCGCCGGTGGGCACCTCGCCGGCCGGACAGGCCACGAAGGCGACCCCGTTGGCACCCGGGGCGACATCGACCCAGTCACCGACGACCTGGTCGTGCGCGGCCAGCAGCGCAGGGTCGGCGGCGGGCTGCTCCTGCGGGAGGACGACGTCCGGCTTGACGACGGCGGGCTTGTCGACGGGCTGGTCGGCGGGCCTGTCGTCGGCGACGGCCGCGGTGCTCGCGGCCAGGACGCCGAAGACGGCGAGGGCGGTCAGGGCCAGCGGCCTCATACGGGTCATATCGGTCTCCTGGGGATTCAGGGTTCGGGGTTCGGCGTTCGTCGGCGGGGGTCGTTCCGCCGCGCCGGCCCGATCCGTACCCGAACCACCTCGCCCCTCCCCCGGTCCGCCGCCCGGTTACCCGGGCGGCGGAAGAACGCTGCCTGGCCGGGCTAACAGCCGGCCACCGGCGGCTCCTCGGCCGCGGCCGTTCCGAGCACGCCTTCACCCGGGTCGAGCGGACCGGTCCGCACGGTTCGGCCGCTCGCGTCGGCGCGCCCCCGCCGGGCGCTCGGCACCGGGCGCCGCCGTCGCGGTCCGCGGCCACCCCCTCCCCGCGCGGAAATCCGGGTGCCGTCCGGCGTGTCGGGTGGGATGCTGCGCGCCATGAGCGCACCCGAACCGTTCGACGAGTCGGACTACCTGCGGGAGATCGAACGCCTCGCCCGTCACGTCATCGCCGAGGTGCCCGACGAGGGCCTCACGCACGGACCGGACCCGCAGGACGCGACGCCCTTCCAGCGCAGTCTGAACGCGCTGGCGCGGGCCGTGCGCCACTACCACTTCGAGGGCGATGGCTGCATGGAGGACGACCGCCCCCTGCTCAGGCTGGCCGCCGCCGCGGTCCTGAAGCCCGACGCGATGCCGGCCGGGACCGACGAGGACTACGGGCAGATGTGCGCGCGGTTCGGGGTCGAGCCGCGTCCGGAGGGCTGGGCGCTGTGGCACACCTGGGGTGGCGGGGAGCAGGTGACGATGGTGGTGACGGCGGTCGCCACCACCGAGGGGCTGTTCCGCAACTGGTCGCTCGGCCGGGAGTTCGACCCGGTGACCCCGCTGCCCTCGCAGGTCGCCCTCGTCCACCGGGGCTGGAGCGGCCCGATGACGCTCGCGCCGCGCGGCGCCCGGCGGGTCGGCTGCGAGGGGCGGCCGCTGTCCTGACGCGGGGCCCGATGCAGCCCCGACGCAGGAGCCGTCGCCCCGAATGGAGCCGCTACAACCCGGGGTCAGTGGAAGACGATCGCGTGACCGTCGGCGAGGCTGGCCAGGCAGGCCCGGTGGAGCTGCTGCCAGGCGAACTGCTCGGGCTCGAACGGCCCCTCAGGGGCGCGGAGTCCGTCCGGGATGATGCCCAAGGCCGGTGCGATGCCGACGAGTTCGCTCAGCAGCCGCTGGCTGGAGCCGACCATGCCGGCGCCCGCGACGCCCGCATCGGCGGGCAGGAACAGCGGGTCGACGAAGTCCACCGGAACGTAGTAACCGGCGTTGTCGGCATGGCAGATGAGGTGCGAGGCGAACATCGACGCCTCGTCCTGGATCAGCTCGCAGTCACGCTCCCAGCCGGCTCCGTCCTCCTCGGCGGGCGTGACCGGCTCACCGCGTCCGGTGAGCGCCAGCACGCGGCGCAGCCGGGTCAGGTGACGGTAGGGGAAGCCGCCGGAGAAGGCCGGGTCCTGCGGAGGACCGTCGAGCGGCGGCTCCCGCCAGTCGATCCCCTCCGCCCCGAGCGCCGCGCCGAGCCGGTCGAAGGCGCGGCGGTGGTACTCGAACCCCTCGGGGTCGTTGCGCGCCTGGTCGTGGAGCATTCCCACCGATATCGAAAGTCCCATGGCAGCACAGCGTAGGCGACCGCTCCGACAGCGGAGCCCGCTGACGACCGCCGACCGCGGGCGGGTCGGCCGCCGGCGGGTCGGCTGCGGCCGGGTCGGGTGCGGCGTGCCGGATGCGGCGTGCCGGGTTCGGACCGCCGCCCAAGTCGGCCGGGACGGCCGTTCGTTCGAGGCTGTTCCGCCGGACGGGCCGGGCGCGGTAGGTTCCGGGAGATCCCACCGGCCCCAGGAGTCACCCGTGCCCGCAAGGAAGCCGCTCGTCCGTGCCCGCCGCCGTGCGGCGGGCGCCGCCGTCGGTCTGCTGACCGCGCTGAGCGTCGTGTTCACCGCCGTCCCGGGGGCGCCGCCGGCCTCCGCCGGGACGGCGGCCGGCGGCTGGACCGCCGCCTGGGGCTCCTCGCTCGTCCGCCCGACGGCGCCACAGCCCTGGTCCTGGCCGAACTGGGCCTGGGACGGCTTCGCCGACCAGAGCCTGCGCCAGGTGGTCCGGGTCGGCGCCGCGGGTTCCGAGCTGCGGATCCGGGTGTCCAACCGGTACGGCGGGCAACCGCTGCGGCTGACCCGGGCGAGCGTCGCCCGGGCCGGTGACGGCGCGTCGGTGCTCCCGGGGACGGTCGGCGAACTCCGGTTCGCCGGGCGCCCGGACGCCGTCGTGCCGGCCGGGGCGGAGCTGCGGTCCGACGTCCTGCGGCTGCCCGTACGGCCGCTGGAGCGGATCGCGGTCACCCTCTACTTCAGCGCGGCGACCGGCCCGGTCGCCCTCCACGAGGACGGGCTCACCGCCGCCTACCGGGCCCCCGGCGACCGCACGCAGGACGCGACCGGCGAGGCCTTCGCCGGGGCGACCAGCGAGTCCCACTACCTCCTCGCGGGCGTGGACGTGCGCGGCGCCCGCACCGAGGGCGCCGTCGTCGCCTTCGGCGACTCGCTCACCGACGGCTGGGGCTCGACGCCGGGCGCCGACCGCCGCTACCCGGACCGGCTGGCCGAACGGCTGCGCGCCGACGGGCGCCGGCTCTCCGTCGTCAACGCCGGGCTGAGCGGCAACCGGCTGCTGACCGACTCCCCCTGCTACGGCGGGCGCGGCCTGGAGCGGTTCCGCCGCGAGGTGCTCGACCGGCCCGGGGCGCGCACCGTCGTGGTGCTGATCGGCATCAACGACATCGGCGGTGGCGGCCTGGACGACTGGGGCTGCGGCACCCACCCCACCGTCACCGCCCGGCAGCTGATCGACGGCCACCGGGCACTGATCGACGCGGCGCACCGGCGCGGCCTGACGGTGATCGGCGCGACCCTGACCCCGTTCCGCGGCTACGCGCCGTACTACTCGCCGGAGAAGGAGCGCGTCCGGGACGCCGTGAACCGCTGGATCCGCACCTCCGGCGCCTACGACGCGGTGGCCGACCTCGACCGGGCCCTCGCCGACCCCCGGCCGGACCACCACGACCGCCTGGCCCCCGCCTACGACTCCGGCGACGGCCTGCACCCGGGCGACGCCGGAACGGCCGCCATGGCCCGGGCGGTCGCGGACCTGGTCCCCTGAGACCACGGCCACGTCGGCGGACCTGCGGCTCCCCGCACCCGGGCGGGGAGGTCCGGCCGCTGCGGTACTGTCCGGTCGGTTGCAGACCGAGTTGTCGGTCAGCCGATGTCGTCCCTGATCAGAACCGCTGTGACCGGACCGATCGCTGCGCGACGGCCGCCGCGGACAGTACTGGTCCGACGACGATCCCGAGTGGCGCGGGGCTCCGTTCCGGGGGCCTCCAAGAGGCCCCACGCCGGCAGCCCCGAGCGACGAGGTGCCGCTGTCATCCCACCCTTCAGCCGTTCGTGCCGTGACGGCATTGCGGCGCCGACCGTGCCCGCGGCCCCCGCCTCGCGTCGTTCCGGACCAGGGCAGTCCGCATTCGTCGGGACCGGCATGGGTAAGGTGACCAGCCGAACCACCGGGAGGGACGCCGATGCGGACACCGACAGGGATACGGAGACGGACCGGAGCATTCGGGGCCCGGGCGGGCACGGCGCTCGCGGCGCTCGTACTGCTCGGCAGCGCCGGAACGGCCGTTGCGGCCGACCCGAGCGCCGCGCCCGGCCCCACGGCAGCGTCCACGGCGCCCGCCGCCGGCGCGCCGACCGCTCGAACCACCGACGGCAGCACTCAGTCCGAGCGCCTGGCCGGGGAACTGCGCAAGAACCCGGTCTACGTCTCGGCCGCCCACCCGCGCAGGCTGCCGCGCTCGCTCGCTCCGGAGATCGCTGCCCTCGCCGAGCGCACCGGCGTGCCCACCTACGTGCTGGCACTGCCCGACGGCGACGCCGCCCTGCTCGCCCTGGTGCACGACCGGCTCGGCGCGGACGGCCTCTACGTGGTGATCGGCGACTTCGGCCGCATCACCGCGTCCGCGTTCGGCGTCGACATCCCGGTGGAGGACGCCCGCCGGGTCTCCCGGTACGGCACCCCGTACGGTGCCGGGCCGCTCGCCGCGTTCGAGGCCTTCGTCGACGCCGTCGCCTCGGGCAAGGACCGGGCCGCCGCCAGGGCCGAGGAACTGTACGACCGGTACCGTGACGGCGACCGGCAGCGCCTGTACATCAGCTCCACCGACCGGCAGAACCAGAACGTGCTGCTCGGGCTGGCCGTGGTGGTGATCCCCGGTCTGGTGCTGGCCCTCGGCCTTCGCCTCTCCCTCCGCCGGACCCGCCCCGGCGAGCAGGTCGGCGCGGCCCCGGCCGCTCGCCCGAGCAGGAAAGCCGCCGTCAGCCTGGCCAAGGAGCCGGAGACGCCGCACGCCGCCCGGTCCAGGGCCACCGTACGGGTCAGCCGCAGCCTGCTGCCGGTGACGCTGCTGGCGACGGCCGCCGCCCTGTTCGGCGTGGTGCACTTCGCGCCCACCGTCTTCCCCCAGGTCGTCGACAGCCCCTATCTGAACGTCACCCAGGCGGACGTCGACGCCCGCGTCGACGAGATCGCCGCCGGGCTCAGGGCCGACCCGATCTACCAGGACCCGTCCGGCCCCGACGCACTGCCCGCCGCAGACCTGCCCGCGATCCGGCAGCGGCTCACCGAACTCGCCCCCAAGGGCCCGGTGCACATCGTGGTCACGCCCACCGGCAGCGACGACGAGACCGCCCACGACGGCGACCTGCTGCTCGCCCTGATCCACGAACGCACCGGCCGCGACGGCGTCTACATCCTCGTCGACCCGCTGACCGGCGTGATCGACCTCGACAGCTACGGCACCGACCAGGACACCCTGCGCCGCTTCTCACGCGTGCCGACCGAGGTCAGGTACGCGCACGGGGAGACCAAGGGTCCGAACGTGGTGCCGCGACTGGAGCGGGTACTGGACGCCGTCGCGTCCGCCGAGCCGAAGCCGGGCTACGACCCCGCGGAACGCCGCACCACGCTGCCCCCACTGCACGACAACCGGCTGCCCGCCCTCTTCAGCGGCAACGACTTCGGGGGCGGCATCGGGCTCGGCGTGATGCTGCTCGGCGCCCTGCTGCTGCTGGCCTGGGCCGCCCTCGCCGCCGGCCGCACCGTGGTCCGCTCCCGGCGCGCCCGCGCGACCCGCTCCTCGCCGCAGCACGCCACGCCCCGGCGCACCACCCCGCTGCCGTCCCTGCGGCAACTGCGCGCCTGGGCCGGTGAGGACGTCCGCGAACTCGCCGCGCAACTGGCCGCCGCCGACCAGGACGCGCCCGGCCGCACCCGCGCCTGGGACTGCCTGGACGCCGCCGCACTCCTCACCGGCAGAAGCGAGCAGCGCCCCGACGAGTCGACCGGGGCAGGCGACCTGGCCGCCGTCGTGGTGCTCGCCCAGGCCGGGCTCGACGCCCTCCGCGGCCACCTCCACCCCACCGTCTGCCGGCTCAACCCGCTGCACGGCGAGGCCACCGGCGGCCGGGTGCCGGCCTGGCTCGCCGACCTCGGCCTCGGCCCCCGCTCCGCGCAGTTGTGCCCTGCCTGCCGGGACGCCCTCCGCAGCGGCGGAGCCGACCGCACCACCGCCGACCGGGCCGCCCGTGCGGGCCGGGCCCGCGACCGGGTGCTGCGCCTGCCGGGGGCGGACGACCGCACCCGGACCGCCTGGGACGAGGCCGGGCAGATCCTGCCGACCGCCCGCGAAGGGCTCGACGCACTCATCCTCAGGGCCAGGGAGTCCGCCAGTGTCCAGTGACCGACCGACCGTCCGCCCCCCGTCCGCCGGCCACGACCGTCCCCGCACCGCGGTCCTCGACCGGCGCCTGCTCGGAGGGCTGTTCGTCGCCCTGCTGACGGCTTGCGCGGCGTTGCTCGGCACCGGTGCCCCCGCCCGCGCGGACGGCCCGGGCGCCGGACCGACCGCCACGACGATCGTCGAGGCGCTGGCCACCGCCCCGGTGTACGTCGACCCGTCCTTCGCCGCTGCCGTCACCACCTCCCAACAGCGGGAGCTCGCCGACCGGATCGCCGCGACCGGCCTGCCGATCAAGGTGGTGCTGGTGCCGCTGAAGAAGGGCGACGCGTTCGACGGCAGCGCCAAGTCCCTGGCCGCAGTGGTCCAGGAACGCCTCGGCCTGCCGCAGTTGATCCTGCTCACCAACGACGAGTACGGGAGCTGGCTCAAGGGCACCGAGTGGCCGGACGACGCCCACCAGGCCCGCGACGCGGCCATGGCCGTGGGCATGCTCAAGGAGCTCAAGGACGCCGGACTGGCCGCCCGCGTCGCCCGAGCCGTCGACCTGATCAAGACCGGCCAGGGCACCGAGGTCTACAAGGCCGAGGCCGCACGCGCCGATCGCGAGCACTCGGCCCGGCCCAAGCCGAAGGACAGGGCCGCCGAATCCTCCTCCGGCAGCCGGGGGACGCTGCTCGTGGTCGCCGCGGCACTGGTCCTCGCCGTCACCGCCGCCGCCTTCCTGGTACGCCGCCGCCGCTCGCCGCGGCACACCGCCTTCACCTTCCCCGACGCCGTCTTCGCCGCCGACCGGGCGGCCGACGAGGCCGGGCTGCGCCGGCAGGCCGCCGCCGAGGTGCTCGCCCTCAGCGAGGCCGTGGACGGCGCCGACGGGGCCACCACCCCCGGCCTGGCCCGCGCCCTGGACGCCTACGACGCGGCCGGCCGGGTCCTGGACTCCGCCCGCGGCATCCCCGACCTGGCGGGCGTGCTCGCCCTGGCCGCCGAAGGACGCTCCGCGCTCGCAGCCGAAGCGCAGCTTCCGCTGTGCTTCTTCGACCCCCGGCACGGCGCCGCCGTCAGCCGCACCGTCTGGCGTCCGCTCGGCCGCCGGGAACGCGTCGACATCGCCGTCTGCGAGGACTGCGCCCGGGCCCTGCGCGCCCGCCGCGCACCCCAGGTGCTCGCCGTCCGCGACCAGGGGCGTACCGTCCCCTACTTCGAGGTGCCCGCCGACCGCAGCCTCTGGGCCGCCACCGGCTACGGCTCGCTGCTCTCCGGCCCCGACGACACCCTCGCCGCCCGGGTCGGCACCGGCGAGTTCAGCCGCGCCCGGCAACAGTCCGAGGACCGGGGCGCCACCGAGGACTGAGCCCAGGTGGGTCTCCTGACGGAGCGCCGGTTCCCCGACGGAACCGGCGCTCCGCCGCTCCGCCGGAGCCGGGACCTCGACCTCGGCCCCTTCGTCGCGAAGGTGGTCGGCGCTCCTGCGCGGTCAGCACTGCTCCACCGCTGAGCTGCGCGGTGAGCAGCGGGTCGGTGGGCGGATCCGGCGAGGCCCGCCCGGTGCATTGACCGGGCGGCCGTCCTTCCCACGGAGGGTACGGAGTCGGCTTTAGTTCAGTCGAGACTTGGGTGCGCCGGGAATCCCAGCTGATGTGGTCCTGGCCGGGCAATGCCGGATGCCGTCTCAGTTGATCTGGTCCGGCTCCGCGGTTTCGACTGCCGGGTCCCGCCCCGGTGATGCGAGCCCGGATCGGCTGTGGAGATCACGATGAAGCTCACTGATCGAGGCGGACACGCCGCGTCGGCACAGCGATCAGCAGAGGGGAGCGTTCACCCATCCCGAAGACAGGTTGCCGCTGTAGATCCATCCGTACTCCGTGAAGACCCACCAGGTGTCGTGCTGCGTGTTGAGGTACCTGCACCCGGCGAAGACGGACACTCCTGATCCTGCGTCGGAGTGGTTGTAGCAGTCGGAGCCCGGACCGGACCAGATGTGGGTCGGGTTCTTGGTGGTCTTCACCTGTGGTGCGTCGAAGTAGATGGTCGGACTCCAGCCGCAGCGCACAAGGAGGGCCGAAGGGCCGGACGGACCCGGGGCCGCTTGTGCGGGTGTGATGATTCCGGTGCCGAGCGCGATTGCGGCCGCAGCTGTGACTCCGATCCTGCCGAGACGTGAGCGCATGGACATGGCGTCCCTCCGTTTCCTCGGACCGGCCGACTGGAAGGCCGGACATTGCATCAGGATGAACGACATGCACAGATCAAATCAATGGCGCGCGGTCGTCGGAGCACAGCACTCGTGCGCCGTTGGGCCGGTCGGGCGGAGGGTGGGGTGTCGGGGGTGGCTGGGCGGGGCGGGGGGTGGGCGGGGGCCTAGCGTGGGGCAGCCGCGGGGCGGTCCAGTGGAGGGAGTCGCGATGCCCGGAGCGAGCCGGCGGGTCGTCGTCGCCCTGGTGGTGGTGCTCGCGTGGGCGTTGACGGGGTGCGGGTCCGGGGACGGGTCCGGGGGCGGCGGGGCGGTCGTACTGGACTGGTACAACTTCCCGGACGACTCGGGGGCGCTCCAGCAGGCCGCGGACAACTGCGGGCGTGACTCCGGCGGGCGCTACTCCATCCGGTACAACAAGCTGCCGCGCACCGCCGACGGACAGCGGCAGCAGTTGGTGCGCCGGCTGGCGGCGCACGACACCGGCGTGGACATCATGGGGCTGGACGTCACCTGGACGCCCGAGTTCGCCGAGGCGGGGTGGGTGCGCGAGTGGACCGGGGCGCTGCGGGAACGGGCGGGCGAGGACACCCTGGCGGCGGCGCTGCGGACGGCCGTCTGGAAGGACCGGCTGTACGCCGTCCCGTACAACTCCAACACCCAACTGCTCTGGTACCGCGACGACCTGGTGACCGCCGCACCCGCCACCTGGGAGGAGATGCTGGAGACGGCGCGGCGGCTGGCCGAGCAGGACAAGCCGCACTTCATCGAGGTGCAGGGCGCCCAGTACGAGGGACTGACGGTCTGGTTCAACACCCTCGTCACCAGCGCGGGCGGCTCGATCCTCACGCCCGACGCGACGGCGCCCTCGCTGGGCGAGCCGGCCGTCACCGCCGCGCGGGTGATCCGGGACGTGGCCCGCTCCCCCGCCGCCGACCCCTCGCTGTCCAACCAGATGGAGGACGAGAACCGGCTCGCGATGGAGTCCGGGACCGCCGCCTTCGAGCTCAACTACCCCTTCGTCTACCCGTCGATGAAGGAGAACCAGCCCGAGCTGTTCGCGCACTTCCGCTGGGCGCCCTACCCCTCGGTCGTCCCCGGGCGGCCCGCGACGGTGACCATCGGGGGCATCGACCTCGCCGTCGGCGCCTACTCCCGGTACCCGGCGCAGGCCCAGGAGGCGGTGCTGTGCCTGCGCAACCGCGAGAACCAGTTGACCAACGCGCTCAAGGGCGGCCTGCCGCCGTCGCTGCGCAGCCTGTACACCGCCGCCGAGCTCACCGAGAGCTACCCGTTCGCGGCGGACGTGCTGAAGGCCCTCGACTCCGCCTCGGTACGGCCGCAGACACCCGCGTACCAGAACGTCTCGATCGCCGTCGCGCACGCCCTCTCCCCGCCCTCGGAGGTGGACCCGGAGCGCACGGTGGCCGGCCTCGCCGGGCAGATCAGGGACGCGCTCGGCTCGAAGGGGTTGATCCCGTGACGAGGACCCGAACCGCCGCGAGGGCCGCAGGGGGGCTCTCGGAGGGGTCCCGGCAGGAGCGGCGGCTGGCCTGGCTGCTGTGCGCGCCGGCCGTGCTGGTGATGCTGCTGGTGACGGCCTATCCGGTCGGCTACGCCGTCTACCTCTCCTTCCAGCGCTACGACCTGCGCTTCCCGGACCGCTCCGAGTTCGTCGGCCTCGCCAACTACGGCGCCGTGCTGTCCTCGCCGTACTGGTGGCAGGCGCTGTGGGTGACGGTGCTGATCACCGTCGTCTCGGTGGCCGCCGAGCTGGTGCTGGGCCTGGCGCTGGCCCTGGTGATGCACCGGGCGGTGGTCGGGCGGGGCGTGGTGCGCACGGCGGTGCTCGTGCCGTACGGGATCGTCACCGTGGTGGCGGCCTACTCCTGGCAGTACGCCTGGACGCCCGGCACCGGCTACCTGGCGGCGCTGCTTCCGGAGGGCAGCGCGCCGCTCACCGAGCACTGGCCGGCGATCGCCCTGATCGTGCTGGCCGAGGTGTGGAAGACCACGCCGTTCATGGCCCTGCTCCTGCTGGCGGGCCTGGCACTGGTGCCGGGCGAGACGGTCCGGGCGGCGATGGTCGACGGCGCCGGGTTCGGGCAGCGGCTGCGGCTGGTGATCCTGCCGCTGATGAAGCCGGCCATCCTGGTGGCGCTGCTGTTCCGGACCCTGGACGCGTTCCGGATCTTCGACAACATCTACGTGCTGACCGGCGGCGCCAATGACACCGGGTCGGTGTCGGTCCTCGGCTACGACAACCTGTTCACGGCGCTCAACCTGGGCATCGGCTCGGCGATCTCGGTGCTGGTGTTCCTGTGCGTGGCGGCGATCGCCCTGGTCTTCGTCAAGGTCTTCGGCGCGGCGGCGCCCGGCGGCACGGCGGAGCAGCGGTGAGCGCCCGGCGGGCCGGGGCCGGGGCGGGCTGGGGCGTGGTCAACCTGGTGGTGGTGCTGTACGCGCTGTTCCCGGTCTGGTGGATCGCCGCCCTGTCCTTCAAGGACCCGGCCACCCTGACGGACGGCAACTTCGTGCCGCGCAGCTGGACGCTGGAGAACTACCGCGGCATCTTCCGCACCACGGAGTTCACCCGGGCGCTGGTCAACTCGATCGGCATCGCGGTGATCGCCACCACCATCGCGGTGGTGCTCGCCACCATGGCGGCGTACGCGGTGGCCCGGCTGCGCTTCCCCGGCAAGCGGCTGCTGATCGGGATGTCGCTGCTGATCGCGATGTTCCCGCCGATCTCGCTGGTCTCGCCGCTGTTCGAGATCGAGCGGGCGCTGGGGATCTTCGACACCTGGGCGGGGCTGATCATCCCCTACATGACCTTCTCGCTGCCGCTGGCGATCTACACCCTGTCGGCGTTCTTCCGGGAGATCCCGTGGGAGCTGGAGAAGGCCGCCAAGATGGACGGCGCCACCCCCGCCCAGGCGTTCCGGCTGGTGATCGCCCCGCTGGCGGCGCCGGGCGTGTTCACCACCGGCATCCTGGTCTTCATCTTCTGCTGGAACGACTTCCTGTTCGCGATCTCGCTGACCTCCACGGACGCCGCGCGCACCGTGCCGGCCGCGATCGCCTTCTTCACCGGCAGCTCGCAGTTCCAGCAGCCGACCGGCTCGATCGCCGCCGCGGCGGTGGTGATCACGGTGCCGATCGTGCTGTTCGTGCTGTTCTTCCAACGCCGCATCGTGGCCGGCCTGACCGCCGGCGCAGTGAAGGGATGACGCGGACCGATGGCGGAGATCGTCCTCGACGGCATCAGCAAGCGCTACCCCGACGGCTCGGTGGCCGTCCACGACCTCGACCTGACCGTCGCCGACGGCGAGTTCGTCATCCTGGTCGGGCCGTCGGGCTGCGGGAAGTCCACCACCCTGAACATGATCGCGGGCCTGGAGGACATCACCGGCGGCACCCTGCGGATCGGCGGGCAGGTGGTCAACGACCGGGCGCCCAAGGACCGGGACATCGCGATGGTGTTCCAGAGCTACGCGCTCTACCCGCACATGACGGTCCGCCAGAACATGGGCTTCGCGCTGCGCCTGGCCAAGGCCGACAAGGCGGTGATCGCCGCCAAGGTGGCGGAGGCCGCCCGGATCCTCGACCTCACGGAGCACCTGGACCGCCGACCCGCCAACCTCTCCGGCGGGCAGCGCCAGCGGGTCGCGATGGGCCGGGCGATCGTTCGCGACCCCAAGGCGTTCCTGATGGACGAGCCGCTGTCCAACCTGGACGCCAAGCTGCGGGTGCAGATGCGCACCCAGATCTCCCGGCTGCAACGGCGCCTGGGCACCACCACCGTCTACGTCACCCACGACCAGGTCGAGGCGATGACGCTGGGCGACCGGGTGGTGGTGCTGCGCGCGGGCGTGGTGCAGCAGGTCGGTCCGCCGCAGCGGCTGTACGACGAGCCGGCCAACCTGTTCGTCGCCGGGTTCATCGGCTCGCCCGGCATGAACCTGCTGCACGGGCGGCTGGAGGAGGGGGCGCTGCGCACCGCGCTGGGCGACCTGCCGCTGCCCGACCGGCTGCGCCGTCGGCTCACGGCGGCGGACGCGCCGCGCGAGGTGGTGGTCGGCATCCGGCCGGAGGACTTCGAGGACGCCGCGCTGCTGGAGCACCCGGCGGGCGGCGCGACCGTCACGGTCGGGGTCGAGGTGGTCGAGTCGGTGGGCTCGGACGTGTTCGCGCACTTCACGGTGGAGGGCGACGCGGTCTCCGGCGGCGGCCTGGAGGAGGTCGGCGCGCAGCAGGCGGAGGCGGGCGCCGGGGCGCCCGGCCGGGAGGTGGTGGCGCGGATCGGCACCGCCACCCGGGCGGCCGAGGGCGCCCCGCTCCGGCTGTGGATCGACACCGGGCGGTTGCACGTCTTCGATCCGGCCACCGGGACGGCGCTCAGCGGCGGGGCCGACGGTCAGGCGGACGGTTAGGCGGACGGCCGGGCCCGCGGGGAGGTCGGACGGTTAGGACGCGGAGAAAGGGGCAGGCGGGGGCGCGGACGACCCCACTCCCCCGTTGGACGTGCCGTGCCGGTCGGTTCGGGCGATCATGGGGGGACGCGCCCTCGAAAGGTGGAATGCAATGTTCCAGCTCCTGTGGATTCTGCTCATCGGCTTCGTGCTCGGCGTGATCGCCAAGCTGATCCTGCGCGGCCCGCAGGCGATCCCGTGGTGGCTCACCATGCTGCTCGGCGCGGCCGGGGCCTGGCTGGGCAACGCGGTCGCCGGCTGGGTCGGCGTCCGGAACACCTCCGGGATCGACTGGATCCGCCATCTGCTCCAGCTCGGCTTCGCCGTCGCCCTGATCGCCGTCGTCGCCCCCGCGTGGAGTTCGCGCAGGACCAGATGACGGTCCGGCAGAGCGGCGTCCGCGACGGCGCGGCTAGACTCGCACGGCCGTACCCCGGACCGGCCGCGGTACGGACCGGCCGGACGACGGACCGGCCCCGGTACCGACGACGGCCGGAGCACTGGACGACCGTCCGACCCGCCGCGGGTGCCTGACCGCGCCGGAGCGCGGGCGCCGAACTCGCGAGGGAACAGAAGATGGTCGAGGCCTCCCCGAAGGTCGTTGTGGTCGTGCCCACCTACAACGAGCGGGAGAACCTACCGGTCCTCGCCGGACTGCTCGCCGACCTCGACCTGCCGAACCTGCACCTGCTGGTCGTCGACGACAACTCGCCCGACGGCACCGGCGAGGTCGCCGACAAGCTGGCCGCCGAGTCGGCCGGGCGGGTGCGGGTGCTGCACCGCACCGAGAAGGACGGCCTGGGCCGGGCGTACATCGCCGGCATGACCCGGGCCCTGGAGGACGGCGCGGACGTGGTCGTCCAGATGGACGCCGACCTGTCCCACCCGGCCTCCGTCCTGCCGCTCATGGTGTCGACCCTGCTGGCCGGCGACACGGCGGTGGTGATCGGCTCCCGGTACGTGCCGGGCGGGTCGACCGCCGAGGAGTGGCCGTGGCACCGCAAGGCGCTCTCGGCCTGGGCCAACCTCTACGTGAACACCGTCCTCGGCCTGGGCGTGAAGGACGCCACCGCCGGCTACAAGGCCTGGCGGGCGCAGACCCTGCGGGCGATCGACCTGCCGTCGGTGCACAGCAACGGCTACTCCTTCCAGGTCGAGCTCAACCACCGGGTGGTGCGGCGCGGGCTGACCGTCGAGGAGGTGCCGATCCGCTTCGAGGAGCGGGTCGAGGGCGCGTCGAAGATGAGCCTCGCGGTGCAGGTCGAGTCGGCCCTCGCCCCGTGGAAGCTGCTGCGCGAGGGGCGCCGCGGGAAGCCGTAGCGAAGGGAGGTCCGGGTGGCCGTGGCGCCCGAGCGGGCCGCCGCACTGGTGCGGCGCGCCGCCCGCGAGCCCTTCGCCGTGCAGACCGCCCGGGCGACCGTCGCGGCCACGCTCTCCTACGTGGTGGCGACCTGGCTCAGCAGTGAGCCCGCCCCGCTGACCGCGCCGCTCACCGCGCTGCTGGTCGTCCAGGTCACGGTCTACTCGACGCTCACCACCAGCATCCGCCGGGTGAACTCGGTGGTGGTCGGCGTGCTGATCGCGATCGGCTTCAGCACGGTGGTCGGGCTCTCCTGGTGGAGCCTCGGGCTGATCATCCTGGCCTCGCTGGTGATCGGCCGGTTCGTCCGGGTGGACGAGTTCGTCCAGGAGGTCGCGATCAGCGCGATGCTGATCCTCGGCGTCACCCAGGTGACCTCCCAGGCCTGGGACCGGGTGCTGGAGACGCTGATCGGCGCGAGCGTCGGCCTGGTGTTCAACCTGGTCTTCGCGGCACCGGTCTGGGTGGACACCGCGGGCGAGTCGATCGAGGACCTCGCCCGCCGGGCCCGGCACCTGCTGCTCGACCTCTCCGACCAGCTGGGCCGGCCGACCCCGGTCGCGGACGCCGCCGAGCGCCTGCACGAGGCCCGCCGGCTCGACCAGGCTATCGCCGACGTCGACGCGGCGCTGCGGCAGGCCGAGGACAGCCTCCGCTTCAACCCGAGGATCAGCGAGGGGCTGCTCTCCCGGCTGGTACTGCGCACCGGGCTGGACACCCTGGAGATCTGCGTGGTGGTGATCCGGGTCATCTCGCGCTCGCTGACCGACCTCGCCAAGCGGCGGGCGCCCGGGGAGCCGCTGGTCGCCCCGGCGCTGGCGGTGGCGCTGGAGGAGTTGCTCGCGCACGTCGGCGGCGCGCTGGTGAGCTTCGCCGTGCTGGTGACCACGCAGGTCAGCCTGAACGCCGAGGAGGCCGAGGAGCGGCTCAACGCCGAGCTGACGGCTGCCTGGGCGAGCCGGGAGAACGTCGCCCGGCTGCTGCTGGAGCAGGTGCGGGCGCATCCGGAGGCCTGGCACCTGCTGGGCTCGCTGCTGACCGAGGTGGACCGGATCCTCGACGAGCTGGACCTGGAGCACCGCTCGCGGCGGCTGATGGAGGAGCTGGACCGGGCGTCGGTGGCGAGCCGGGAGCGGTTCTCCCGGCTCGGCCGGCTGCGGCGGTGGATGCGCGGAGACCTTCCTGGGCTCGGCCGGGTGCGCCGCCGGCGCAAGCGCGCCGGGCGGCGCTGAGCGCCGCCGCGGGGCTCAGGGCTCGGGGCTCAGGGCTCGGGCATGGTCCAGGGGTCCTGCGGGAGCGGGTGGCCGGTCTCCAGGTAGGTCTTGAGATTGGACAGCACGGCCGACCAGCCCGCCTCGGCGTCCGCGCGCTCGGCCTCGTCGGCCAGGTTCTCGTGGGTGACGGTCAGCCGGGTGAGGTCCCGGTGGGAGTGCAGCTCGAAGGTCACCCGGGACGGCCCGGCCGGCCGCTGCTCACCGGGGCCGGCCCAGGTGGTGACCAGGCGGTTCGGCCGGTCCGCCGACTCCACCGTGCCGACCACGTCGGCGACGCCGGAGCCGTCCGCGCGCTGGTGCTCCCAGTGGGCGCCGGGCTGCCAGGTGGAGACGTTGCGGTGGCCCCAGTAGAGGCCGGACTCGTCCGGGTTGGTGAGTGCGTGCCAGACCCGGTGCGGGGTGGCGTGCAGGTAGGAGATGTGGCGGTAGGCGGGGACGGCCATGCGCTCAGCCCCCGGCCGCTTCGAGCAGCCGCCGGATGTCGATCTTGCGCATGGTCAGCATCGCCTCGGTCACCCGGGCCGCCTTCTCCCGGTCCGGGCCGGAGACCAGGTCGATCAGGATGCGCGGGGTGACCTGCCAGGACAGGCCCCAGCGGTCCTTGAGCCAACCGCACTGGCTCTCCTGGCCGCCGCCCTCCAGCAGGGCCGCCCAGAGCCGGTCCACCTCCGCCTGGTCGTCGCACTCCACCTGGAGCGAGACGGCCTCGGTGAACGGGAAGATCGGGCCGCCGTTGAGGGCGACGAACGGGCGGCCGTCGAGTTCGAAGGCGACGGTCACCACCGTGCCGGGGGTGCCGGGTCCCGCCTCGGTGTAGCGGGTGACGTCGGTGATCCGCGAGTTGGGGAAGACCGAGGTGTAGTAGCCGGCGGCCTCCTCGGCCTGGTCGTCGTACCAGAGGCATGGGGTGATCTGCTGCATGGAGCCGACGGTAGCCGCGCTCCCCCGCCGGGCGGGCGCCCCCCCGCCCGGGGGGAGCCGGTGGGGGCCCCCCCCCCCCGGGCGGGCCGCCCGCGGGGGGCGGGCCCCCGCCCCCGGAGGGGCGGGGGGACCGCGGGGC
>NZ_JBHVER010000181.1:0-16863 GCF_042802195.1 Kitasatospora sp. NPDC057500
ATGCCGGTGTTGAAGACCGCCTCACCGAAGGCCTCACCGGTCGCGCCGTAGGCCTGGCCACGGAAGGTCCGGCCGTCCTCCAGGACGAGCACGGCGGGGACGCGTTCCCGCCGTTGGCGCTGCGTGGTGGGGGCAGGTGCGGTCATGACGCGGCCTCTTCCGTCTTCTTCGTCGTACGTGTTGCGGTGAACTGGGTGATCGCCTCGACCCAGGCGGTGTGCTCGTCGGGGTGGTCGGCCCGGAACCCGGAGTCCAGCTCGGTTCCCTCGTGCGTCCAGGTGACGACGAGGATCCCGGAGGGGACGACCTTGCCGGCGATCCCGGAGTCCGTGCGGGCACCGGTCAGGTGCTCGGCGGGGATCCAGAAGTCGACGTCCCCGGGGCGCTGCACCAGCAGGCCGTGCTCGCCGAGGGTCAGGTCGGCGCGGCTGCGGGTGCCCAGGCCGTGCGCGACGACCCGGTCGAGCCAGTTTCCGGCGGTGGTGGTGCCGTGGTACCTGCCGCTGGTCTCCAGGATGGTGCGGCCGGCCCGCTCCGGCACGGCCGGCAGCGGGGGGATGCCGGACTGCAGGGTGCGGCGCCAGTTCCAGCCCTGGCGCATCAGCCAGTAGACCAGGCCGATGACCAGCAGCAGGCCGACCGTCCAGCCGAGGTAGCCGGGCCAGTTGGTGACCCTGGCCTGCTCCTGGGCCAGCAGGACGGCGGAGCTCACGCGAGTCCGCCCTGCTCGACCAGTTCGCCGGCCAGCACGGTCGCGGTGCCGCGCAGGAAGGTGGCGTGCACCCGTCCGGGCAGGTCGAGCCCCTTGTAAGGGGTGTTGCGGGAACGGGTGGCGAAGCTGTCGGGGTTCACGGCACCACGGTACGCGGGATCGAACAGCACCAGGTTGGCGGGCTCACCCACCGAGACCGGGCGGCCGTGTCCGGCGAGACGGCCGATCCGCGCCGGGCGGTGCGACATCCGGTCGGCGACGCCCTCCCAGTTCAGCAGCCCGGTGTCCACCATGGTCTGCTGCACCACGGACAGCGCGGTCTCCAGGCCGACCATGCCCATCGCGGCCACGGCCCACTCGCAGTCCTTGTCCTCGGCCGGGTGCGGCGCGTGGTCGGTGGCGACGGCGTCGATGGTGCCGTCGGCCAGCGCCTTGCGCAGCGCCTGGACGTCCTCGGCGGTGCGCAGCGGCGGGTTGACCTTGTAGACCGGGTCGTAGGAGCGGACCAGTTCGTCGGTCAGCAGCAGGTGGTGCGGGGTGACCTCGGCGGTGACGTCCCAGCCCTTGCCCTTGGCCCAGCGGATGATCTCCACCGAGCCGGCGGTGGAGACGTGGCAGACGTGCAGCCGGGAGCCGACGTGCGCGGCGAGCAGCACGTCGCGGGCGATGATCGCCTCCTCGGCGACGGCCGGCCAGCCGCCCAGGCCCAGCTCGCCGGAGACCTGGCCCTCGTTCATCTGGGCGCCCTCGGTCAGCCGCGGCTCCTGCGCGTGCTGGGCGACGACGCCGTCGAAGGCCTTCACGTACTCCAGGGCGCGGCGCATGATCACCGCGTCGTCGACGCACTTGCCGTCGTCGGAGAAGACCCGGACGCCGGCCGCGGAGTCGTGCATGGCACCGAGCTCGGCGAGCTTCTTGCCCTCCAGGCCGACGGTGACGGCGCCGACCGGCTGCACGTCGCAGTAGCCGGACTCCTGGCCCAGGCGCCAGACCTGCTCGACCACGCCGGCGGTGTCGGCCACCGGGAAGGTGTTGGCCATCGCGTGGACGGCGGTGAAGCCGCCCTTCGCCGCCGCCCGGGTGCCGGTGAGGACGGTCTCGGCGTCCTCGCGGCCGGGCTCGCGCAGGTGGGTGTGCAGGTCGACCAGGCCGGGCAGGGCGATCAGGCCGGTGGCGTCGATCTCGATGTCGGCCGCGACGTCCAGGCCGGTGCCGATCGCCCGGATCACGCCGTCGGCGAGGTGGAGGTCCTGCGGGGCGCCGCCGAGGACCTGGGCGTTGCGGATCAGGTATGTGGTCACTGGGCGGTCTCCACGGAGTCGGTGCGGGGGTTGTCGGTGAGGGTGGCTCCGCCGAGCAGCAGGTAGAGCACGGCCATCCGGATGGAGACGCCGTTGGCGACCTGCTCGACCACGGTGCAGCGCGGGGAGTCGGCGACCTCGGCGGTGATCTCCATGCCGCGGACCATCGGGCCGGGGTGCAGCACGACGGCGTGCTCGGGCAGCTGGGCCATCCGGACGCCGTCGACGCCGTAGCGCCGGGTGTACTCGCGCTCGGTGGGGAAGAACGCGGCGTTCATCCGCTCGCGCTGGACCCGGAGCATCATCAGCGCGTCGGTCTTGGGGAGCACGCTCTCCAGGTCGTAGCTGACCTCGCAGGGCCAGTTCTCGATGCCGATCGGCAGCAGGGTCGGCGGGGCGACGAAGGTGACCTGGGCGCCGAGCGTGGTGAGCAGGTGGACGTTGGAGCGGGCGACCCGGCTGTGCAGGATGTCTCCGACGATGGTCACCCGCCGTCCGGCGAGGTCGTGGCCGGAGCCCGGGTTGAGGTGGCGGCGCATGGTGAAGGCGTCGAGCAGCGCCTGGGTGGGGTGCTCGTGGGTGCCGTCACCGGCGTTGATGACGCTGCCGTGCAGCCAGTCGGACTGCGCGAGGCGGGCCGGCGCGCCGGAGGCGTGGTGCCGGATGACGACCGCGTCGGCGCCCATGGCCTGGAGGGTGAGGGCGGTGTCCTTGAGGCTCTCGCCCTTGGAGACCGAGGAGCCCTTGGCGGAGAAGTTGATGACGTCGGCGGACAGCCGCTTCTCGGCGACCTCGAAGGAGGTCTTGGTGCGGGTGGAGTCCTCGAAGAAGAGGTTGACGACGGTCCGGCCGCGCAGGGTGGGGAGCTTCTTGACGGCCCGGCCGGAGAGCTGGGCGAGTTCCTCGGCGGTGTCCAGGATGAGCAGCGCGTCGTCGCGGCTGAGATCGGCTGCGGACACGAGGTGGCGCTTCACGCGGGTTACTCCGGGAGGTGCGGTTCGGTGGGCTGGGCGGCCAGCGCCTGGGACGAGCGGGCCGCGTAGTCGCGGTCGCCGACGAGTACGGCGTCGACGCCGTCGCGGTCGGCCAGGCGCACCTGGACGGCCTCGCGCAGCGAGGTGGGGAGGTTCTTGCCCACGTAGTCGGCGCGGATGGGCAGCTCGCGGTGGCCGCGGTCGACGAGGACGGCGAGCTGGACGGCGCGCGGGCGGCCGATGTCGTTGAGGGCGTCGAGCGCGGCGCGGATGGTGCGGCCGGAGAAGAGCACGTCGTCGACGAGGACCACGAGGCGGCCGTCGATGCCGCCGGGCGGGATCTCGGTGTGCTCCAGGGCGCGGGCAGGCTTCAGCCTCAGGTCGTCCCGGTACATCGTGATGTCCAGGGTGCCGAGCGGGATGTCGCGGCCGGTGATCTGGGCGAGCCTGGTGTTCAGGCGCCGGGCGAGGTGGACGCCCCTGGTGTGGATCCCGAGCAGCACGACGTCCTCGGCGCCCTTGGCGCGCTCGACGATCTCGTGCGCTATCCGGGTGATGACCCGGGCGATGTCCGTGCCGTCCAGCACCTGGTGCGGCGGCCTCGGAGCGGATTCCTGGTGAGCGGTCATGCCGAAGCGGACCTCCTTCCCCGCCTCACGGGACGGGCCTTAAAGGATGTCTGGTAACGCCCCGCCGGTCCTCCGGCGCGGGCTCCGGTCATCCTACCAGCGCCTTTTACGGCCAACCGACGGCCATCATTCCGCTTCCCGGGGTTCACGCGCCGGACGCACCGGTGATGCGGGCCATTCGCACGACTGCCCCATTCGGCTTGACGCAACTACCTCACTCTACGTAACCTCACAGTGAGTTACGAGACGGACGTCGAACCCACCGGTAGCGGCGTCGGCAAATCGCCCGTGACCCACCACTGAACGCGAAGCAATCTCGTCCGGGGAGATCAATGTCCAGCGACTACGCGAAGCAGCTCGGAGGCAAGCTCCGAGCCATCCGCACTCAGCAGGGTCTCTCCCTGCACGGTGTCGAGGAGAAGTCCCAGGGGCGCTGGAAGGCAGTCGTCGTCGGCTCGTACGAGCGCGGCGACCGTGCGGTCACCGTGCAGCGGCTGGCCGAACTGGCGGAGTTCTACGGGGTCCCGGTGCAGGAGCTGCTGCCCGGCGGGACGCCCGGCGGCGCGGCCGAGCCGCCGCCGCGCCTGGTGCTCGACCTGGAGAGACTGACCCAGGTCCCGTCCGAGAAGGCCGGCCCGCTGCAGCGCTACGCGGCGACCATCCAGAGCCAGCGCGGCGACTACAACGGCAAGGTGCTGTCGATCCGCCAGGACGACCTGCGCACCCTGGCCGTGATCTACGACCAGTCGCCGTCGATCCTCACCGAGCAGCTGATCTCCTGGGGCGTGCTCAACCCCGACGCGCGCCGCGCGGTGCGCGAGGAGGAGGCGGGCTGAGGCCCGCCGTACCGGCTCCCGCCGGTTCCCCCGCCGGCCTGCGCGTCCGCGGGGACGGCGGACAACAGCAGAAACGTCACGGCGCGGCCCCCGCGAGGGGTGCCGCGCCGCGGCACGTCCGATCCGGTCAGCAGACCGTCTCCAGCCGGTAGCCCGGCTCGGCGGCCACCCCGTCCAGCCGCACCGGCCCGGCCGCGGGCGCCCAGACCCGGCCCTCGCTGGCCCAGGCCCAGGCCGTCGGCCGGTACTCCCCGCAGGCCGCCGCGCTGCCCTGGGCGCCGTGCAGCACCGCCAGGCCGGGCAGCTCGCGGGCCAGCCCGGCGCAGAGCACCGCGCAGAGCAGCTCCAGGTCCTCGTCGTTGATCCGCACCACGCCGTCCTCCCACTGGAGCACCCGGGCTGCCGCGGCCAGCGGCCCGCCGGGCGCGTCCACCGACAGGCGCAGCTCGTAGACCCCGCTGCCGGCGCCCAGCAGCATCCGGCGGAACACCTCGGCGCCGCGCTCGTAGGCGCCGGCCACCGCGTCGTCGCGCTCGCCGTACAGCCGCCCGTCGAGCAGCAGGTCGGCGTGCCGCAGGGTCAGGCCGTTCTCGCGGGCCCGCACCAGCCGGGGGACGAAGTCGCCGGCCAGCTCCTCGCCCTGGTAGGCGAGCAGCTGGGTGCGCAGCGCCGGGTTGACCAGGTAGCGGTCGCGGGCGACCGGCTCGGCCGGGTCGAGGCCGTGCAGCAGGCAGAACTCGGCGAAGTCCTGCGGGTGGAACATCCGGGCCCGGACGGTGTCGAAGCGGCAGCGGGCGTCGGCGAGCAGTTCGGCGGTCTCCTTCAGGTACTGCTCGTGGTCGGGGGCGTCGGACAGCCGCCAGGCGCGGGCCTGCTCGAAGTCCGCGGGGCTGGTGAGCACCCCGATCACGAAGGCCTGCCCGGCACCCTCGGACCGCTGCCGCTCGCAGGCCCCGTCCCGGTCGGCCGCCGCGCGCGAGCGGGCCCGGGGGCGGGAACCCGCGGCGGTGCAGTCGGGGGTGCGGCGGGCGCGGCCGTTGCGGCTCATCGGGGCTCCTCGGACGGGGCGGACGGGGCGGCGGCGGGTGGTGCCGCCGCCCTTGTCCTCCCCCGCCCCGCGTGGCGCACACGTACGACGTGTCACAGGACTGTAACCGAGGGTGAATCGGATGTTTGGAGTCACGCACGGTTGTGCGGATCGCCGCTCACGCCCCGCGCACCCGCCCCGTGCGCGGCGCACTCGTCACTCGCCGTACACGCCCGCTCACACGCGACCGCGCGGCACGCCCCCCGAAGGCCCTCTGCCCCGAGCCTGCCTAGCGGGGCGTCCTCGCGAGCTGGCGGGACTGGGCGACCAGGCGGCCGGCCTCGTCCCAGACCTCGGCGTCCTCCTCGAAGTACCCGCCGGCCAGGTTCCGGGTGGCGTGGACCACCCGCAGCCAGCCCGGCGCGGGCTTGGCCCGCAGGTGCACGGTCAGCTCGACGGTCGGCGCCCAGCCCGGCATCCCGAGGTCGAAGGTGACCGGCGGCAGCGCGTCGGCGGCGAGCAGGAGCAGCAGCGGGTCCGGCCGGCGGCCGTCGGCGAGCCGGAACCAGCCCTGGATCCGGCCGGTGCCGGAGGGCTGCCCGAGCGCCCAGCCGACGGTGGCCGGGTCGAGCCGCATGTCGAAGCGCTCCAGCAGGGCGGCCTGGGTGAGCAGTTCCTTGGGCGCGTGCTCGACGCCGATGCACTGGTCCGGCGGCGGCAGCTGCGGCGGGACGGCGCTGGTGCGCACCTCGCCGTCGAGGGCGGCGAGGTCGCCGTGGGTGGCGACCACCCGCAGCCGCTCCACGCCGTCCTGGCTGAGCGCGGCGGTGCCGGTGGACAGCGCGCGGCCGGTGCGGATCACCTCGGTGCGCACGGTGGCCGGGCCGGGGGTGGCGGAGGAGAGGTAGTAGCCGCTGATCGAGACCGGGTCGGCGTGGCCGGCGCTCCCGGGGCGGGCGGTGTGCGCGAGCGAGAGCGCGTGGCCGGCCACGGCCAGCAGCAGTCCGCCGTTGACTCCGCCGCCGATCTGCCAGCCGTCGCCGAGTTCGCCGTCGTAGCGGCCGGGCTCGTCCGGGTGCGGGGTGAGCGCGATGCCCTGGTCGAACTCGCTGCGGATCGCCGTGGTCATGGGGGTGGCCTGCCCTTCGCTGCGGGGGTCGCCGGCGGGCACGGGGCCGCCGGCGCGCCGGGTTACTGGCGAGTAGAGGCCACCATACGCCGACCGGGCGAAGACGCACGCCGGCCGCCGGACCGTTTCCGGTCCGGCGGCCGTTCGGCGTGCGGCGCGCTGCGTCAGCGGCGGATGCCGGGCTTCAGCTCCATGAAGCGGGCCAGCAGGCCGTTGACGAACGCCGGGGAGTCGTCGGTGGAGTACTCCTTGGCGATCTCCACGGCCTCGTCCAGGACGACCGCGTCGGGGACCCGGTCCTCCCAGATCAGCTCGTACGCGCCGAGCCGCAGGACGTTGCGGTCCGCGATCGGCATCCGGTCGAGCGTCCAGCCGACCGCGTACTGCGAGATCAGCTCGTCGATCCGGCGGGCGTGCTGGACGTAACCCTCGACCAGCTCCATGGTGTACTCGCCGACCTGCGGGGTGCCCTCGTCCGGCTTGGGCTCCCGGGCCCGGGCCACCCAGTCGGCGAGGACCGTCAGCGGGTCGACCCCGCGGTGGTCGGCCTCGAACAGGATCTGGAAGGCTCGCGTGCGGGCCTTGGTGCGTGCGGACGACACGGACTTACTTCACCCGGCCGAGGTAGCTGCCGTCGCGGGTGTCGACCTTGACCTTCTCGCCGGTGGTGATGAAGAGCGGCACCTGGATCTCGGCACCGGTCTCCAGGGTGGCCGGCTTGGTGCCACCGGTGGAGCGGTCGCCCTGGACGCCCGGCTCGGTCTCGGCGATGACGAGCTCGACCGCGGCCGGGAGCTCGATGTACAGCACCGAGCCCTCGTTCACGGCGACGAGCGCGTCGAAGCCCTCCAGCAGGTACTTGGCGGCGTCGCCCACGACGACCGGCTCGATGGCCAGCTGGTCGTAGGTGTCCATGTCCATGAACACGAAGTTCTCGCCGTCCTTGTACGAGAACTGCATGGTGCGCTTGTCGACGTTGGCGGTCTCGACCTTGGTGCCCGCGTTGAAGGTCTTGTCGACGACCTTGCCCGTCAGGACCTCCTTGAGCTTGGTACGCACGAAGGCCGGGCCCTTGCCGGGCTTGACGTGCTGGAACTCGACGACGGACCAGAGCTTGCCGCCCTCCAGCTTGAGGACCATGCCGTTCTTGAGATCGTTCGTGGAAGCCACGGGCGCACTTACTCCTGGATATAGCTGTCAAGGAACCAAGGGACGCGTCCTGTGGCACACCTGCGTCACAGGGCGAGGAGCTCCTTGGTGGTGATGGTGAGCAGCTCGGGTCCGCCCTCGTCCAGGGGGCGCACGACGAGCGTGTCCTCGATCCGGACCCCGCCCCGCCCCGGGAGGTGGACCCCCGGGCCGACGGTGACCGGTACGCGGCTGTCCAGTTTACCCATGTCCGCGGGGCCGAGGCGCGGGGCCTCCCGGATCTCCAGCCCGATGCCGTGGCCGACCGGGTGCGGCGAGCTCTCGGTGTGACCGGCGGCCCGGAGGATGTCCCGCGCGGCCTGGTCGGGCACGCACTGTTCGACCCCCGGCCCGAGCGCCTCCCGCCCGGCCCGCTGGGCTCGGAAGACCAGCCGGTGCAGCTCCACCTGCCAGGGCGCGGGGGCCGCCCCGATCACGAAGGTCCGGGCGGTGGAGACCCCGTAGCCGCGGTAGCGCGCGCCGAGCACCACGGTCAGGAAGTCGCCCTCCTCCACCCGCCGGTCGGTGGGCTGGTGCGCCTGCTGGCCGGAGTGGCTGCCGGTGCCGACCGAGACCGGGAAGGCCGCCCGGTCCGCGCCGTGGTCGATCATCCGGCGCTCCAGCTCCATCGCCAGGTGCCGTTCGGTGCGGCCGACCAGGATCGACTCCAGCAGCTCTCCGAGCGCCTGGTCGGCGATCTCGGCGGCGATCCGCAGGTCGGCGATCTCGTGCTCGTCCTTGACCACCCGCAGCCGCTCGACCGCCTGGCCGACGTCCGCCAGCCGCACCCCCTCGGCCAGCCCGGCCACCGCCCGGTGCCGGGTGACCGTCAGGTCGTGCTCCTCCACCGCGAGCCCGGTCGCCCCCAGCCGCGCCACGGCGGAGGCCGCGGCCAGCGCGGTGTCCGTCCCGGCCGGCACCGGCAGCCGGGTGACGTCGGGGGCGATCAGGTGCTCCCCGGTGTCGTCCGGCGGCAGGTCGTCCGGCAGCGCCAGCACCGCCCGGTCCCGGGTCAGCAGCAGCGTCGCCCCGCACGGCGGGCACCCGGTGAGGTACCGCACGTTCGCCGCCCGGGTGATCAGCGCCGCGTCGGCCCCGGACGCACCGCAGTGCTCCCGCAACCGCTCCCGGCGGCCCGCGTACGCATCAGCCATGCGTCGAGCCTACGAACCCGCCCCCCGATCCGCCCGCCGAACGCCCCCACCCGGGCCGCCGCACCGGCCCGACCGGACCGGACCACCGTGATCCGTTCGGCCTTCGCCCCGGGCCACCCGTCCCGCGGGTCAGCCGGCCAGGTTCGTCCAAACCACCGCCGGCCCGAGCTGGGCCGCCAGCAGCAGCAGCCAGAATCGCGCCCCGCCGGAACCCCATCGACGCGCCGCGAGCCGGTTCACGACGGCGGCGGCCAGCAGGTACGGGAGGAGGGGCACCAGCGCCACGACGAGCGCCAGTCCCGCACCGTCGTTCGTGTTGTACGGATCAGCGGTGGTCCAGCCGAACCGGGCGAACACGAAGTCGGAGAGGAACCTCCAGGTGAACCAGTACGGGAGCACGCCGACCACCCCCAACGGGAGGTTGACGAGTACCGCCGCGAGCGGCGCCGGCATCCGGCGCCCGCCCTCGTGCGCCGCCAGGTGATCGGCGAACTCCCCATCGGCAAACGACATGTGACCGACCCTACAGCTTGCGTGCAGGCACCTGCTCCGCGCCGCCGGTGGGCCCGGGGGTCCACTTCTTCTCCACGCCGGCGAGGCGCCAGTAGGCGATGGCGGCGGCCCAGACGACCACGAAGAGGCCGACGATCGCGTAGCCGACGTTGTCCAGGGAGATCTCGGCGATCCAGCCGGTCACCGGGTCGGTGAGGTCGAGCTTCTCGTGGAGGACGCCGACCAGTTCGATGGTGCCGATGATGAAGGCGACCGCGATGGACAGGCCGGTGATGGTCAGGTTGTAGTACACCTTGCGGACCGGGTTGGAGAACGCCCACTGGTAGGCGAAGTTCATGAAGGTGCCGTCCAGGGTGTCGAACAGGCTCATGCCGGCCGCGAACAGCAGCGGCAGGCAGACGATCGCGTACCAGGGCAGGCCGGAGGCGGCGCCGGAGCCGGCCATCACCATCAGGGTGACCTCGGTCGCGGTGTCGAAGCCCAGGCCCAGCACCATGCCGACCGGGAACATCTGGCCGGGCCGGGTGATCGAGCGGGTGGCCCGGTTCAGGACGCGGGCCAGCAGGCCGCGGGAGTTCAGGTGCTCCTCCAGCTCGGCCTCGTCGAACCGGTCGGCCCGCATCGAGCGGAACACCCTGAGGATGCCGAACAGCGCGGCCAGGTTGAGCGCGCCGATCAGGTAGAGGAAGACGCCGGAGGCCGAGGTGCCGACCACGCCCAGCCACTGGTGGGTGGTGGAGTCGTCGTCCATCAGGGTGTTGGCCAGCTGGGCACCGCCCGCCACCAGGGCGGCCATCAGCACCACCATCGAGGAGTGGCCGAGGGCGAACCAGAAGCCCACCGAGACGGGGCGCTTGCCGTCCGCCATCAGCTTGCGGGTGGTGTTGTCGATCACCGCGATGTGGTCGGCGTCGAAGGCGTGCCGCATGCCGAGGGTGTAGGCGGTGATGCCCAGGCCCACCCCGAAGACCTGGGTGCCCACCGCGTACTCCTCCGGTGCGACCAGGAAGATCAGCGTGCCGAACGCCACCACGTGCATGGCGAGGATCACGGCCATCAGTCCGGCGGTGCGGACGGTGTCCTCACGGCGCCAGCGGAAGGCGGGCAGGGCGGCGGGCGGCGCCGCGGCGGCGGCGGTTTCGGGCAGGGTCATGCGGATCACGCTCCAGCACCTCGTGGAATGACTTCGTGAGATGCCGCGGCCGGTCTCCTGGCTGACGGGGCTCCCGTACCCGCCTTCCCAAGCGCGCGAGGCGCCCAGTGGCGTCGTGGGTACGGACACTCTCCCCCGATCACAGTGGCGAGGGCCGCTCCGGACTGGGACCCCTGAGGGTCCGTCACCGGTCTTCCCGAGCACCACGGCGGGCAACACCGTAGGGGCCCGGGGCGACCCATGCAAGGCTGCGCACCTACGCAGGTGTTCAGGATCACAACCTCCCGCCTGCCAGAATGGGCCGTATGCATCTCGTACCGGCCGACCGCGCGGGCCACCGCACCATCGACGGCCACCGGGTCTGCGAGGCCATCGCCGCGATCGGGGACACCGCCCACGTCCGCGCCTGGGCCGACCGGTTCGCCCTGCTCGCCGACCCCGGCAGGCTCGCCCTCCTGCTCGCCCTGCACCGCACCGGCCCGCTCGCCGTCACCGACCTCGCCGTCGCCACCGGCATGCGCGACCCCGCCGTCTCCCAGGCGCTGCGCCTGCTCCGGACGGCCGGGGTGGTGGCGGGCGAGAAGGAGGGGCGCGTGGTGCGCTACCGGCTCGTGGACGCCACCCTGCGCCCCCTGCTCGACCAGTGCGCCGGTGACGCGCCCGCCGTGGCGGCCGGCTGACCCCCCGTCCGGACATCGCGCCAGGACGGAACCCGTTCAGTACGATCATGGTGTGCTGAACCGCCGCCGGCTCCGGACCCGGCCCGACGACGACCGCTGGGACACCCGGCCCGTCCGGGCCCGCGTCCTCGCGGTGGCCCGCACCCTCACCTCCGCCACCCGGGTCCTGGACGTCCTCACCCTGCTGCGCGAGCAGGACGGCATCGGCATCGCCGTCACCGTCAACCCCGGCTCCGCGTTCGCCGCCGGCCTCGACGACTACCTCCGCGCCCAGCCCGGCCTCACCGTGCTGCCCTGGCGCGACGCCGTCCGCCGGCCGTTCGACCTCGCCGTCGCCTGCGCCGTCCACGCCTCGATGCACCGGCTGCGCGCACCCCTGGTCGTCCTGCCGCACGGCGCCGGCTACAACCGCCTGGTACCCGAGTCCACCGGCGACACGGTGACCGCCGCCGGCCTCTCCCGGCGCGAACTCACCCACCGCGGACGGGTCTTCCCCGCCGTCATCGGCCTCTCCCACCGCGAACAGTTCGAACGCCTGCGGGCCGCCTGCCCCGAGGCGCTGCCCCGCGCCCGCGAGGTCGGCGACCCCTGCTTCGACCGGATGCTCGCCGGCCTCGCCGCCCGCGACGGCCACCGGGCCGCCCTCGGCGCCGTCGACGGCCGCCGCCTCGTCGTGGTCAACTCCACCTGGAGCGAGCACTCGTTACTCGGCCGCCACCCCGGCCTGCCGCTGCGGCTGGTCGGACAACTGCCCGCCGACGAGTACACCGTCGCCGTCGTCCTGCACCCCAACGTCTGGGCCCGGCACGACCCGCGCGCCCTGCTCGCCGCCGCCGAACGCTCCGGCCTGCGGCTGGTCCCGCCGCACCAGGGCTGGCAGGCCACCCTGATCGCCGCCGACTGCGTGATCGGCGACCACGGCTCGGTCACCTTCTACGGCGCCGCCCTCGAACGCCGCACCCTGCTGGTCGCCACCGGGGCCGCCGAACTCGACCCCCGCTCCCCCAGCTACGCCTTCGGCCAGGCCGCCCCGGCCCTCGACCCCGACGGCGACCTGCTCGGCCAGCTCGAACGGGCGATGGCCGGCCAGGACCCTGCCGCCCTGCGCCCGATCACCGACCGCTCGCTCGGCCGGCGCGGGGAGTCCGCCCGGGTGCTGCGCGACCTCCTGCTCTCCTACCTGCCCGGCATCGAGGAACCGCCCGACGACCCCCAGCCCCTGCCCTACCCCCGACCGGTCCCGCTCGCCGCCGAACCGCCCACCGCCTACGACATCGTGGCCACCGGCGAGGGCACCGACGTTCACCTGCGCCGCTACCCCGTCGGCCCCGGCCACCACGCCCCGCGCGGGTTCCACGCGGTCGCCGCCGACGAGCCCCGCCTCGCCCTGCGGCACACCGCCGAGGTCCTGGCCCGCACCGAGACCGACGCCGAGCAGCCCGCCGAGCGCTGGCTCGCCGCCACCGCCGCCGAACTCCCCGGCCTCGCCGTCGCCGCGGCCGCCCTCGGCCCGGCCCACCACCTGCTGCGGCTGCCCACCGGCCTGCTGCTGGAGGCCCACGCCGAACGCCCCTGGGGCGCCCCCGCGCCCCGCCTCGACCCGCTCCTGCTCGGCTCCGCCGTCGCCCACTGGCTGACCACCCCCGGCGCCCGGGCGGCCGACCTCACCCGGCACCCCCTCATCCTGCACACCGGCCCCCGCCGCATCACGGTCACCTTCACCGCCCGGCCGGACTGACCCGCTCAGTGCCCCCGCAGCTCCCGCAGCCGGGCGCGGTTGCGGTCGGCCAGCGCCGCGTCCCCCAGCTCCTCCGCCAGTTCGACGAGCAGCTCCCGGGCCGCCTCCTCCTTCCGCGGCTGGCCCAGCTCCCGCGCCAGCCCGGCGCTCCGCCGCGCCGCGTCGACCGCCGACGGCAGCCGGCGCAGTGCCCGCTCGGCCCGGGCCTCGACCAGCGGCAGCCGCATCAGCATCGGCGCGTCGCCCTCCCGCCCGGCCAGCTCGGCCGCCTCCCCCAGCACGGCCAGCGCCTCCTCCGCCCGCCCGGCGGCCACCAGGGCCTGGGCGAGGTTGTAGCCCTGCACCACCACGCCGTGCGGGTCGCCCGCGTTGGCCTCCCGGGCCAGCGTGAACAGCTCCACGGCCCGCTCCGGCCGCCCGTCGGCCAGGCAGAGCAGGCCGTCCGTCTCCCACAGCACACCGGCCAGCCGCGGTTCGTCCACCTCCGGCAGCAGCGCCGCCGCGGACGCCAGCTGCTCGGCGGCGAGCGGGTACTCGGCACGCTCGTAGTAGGCCCGCCCGAGCTGGTTGCGCATCCGGATCACCGCGTCCGGCCGGTTGTCCCACTGCGCCGCCTCGATGCCGAGCAGATGGCTCTCCACCCAGTCCCCGTAGTGCTTGCGCCCGTGGTAGAGCGGCCAGAGCGACTCGCACAGCCGCCACACCTCGCCGTGCCACCCCTGCTCGGCGGCGGCCCGGACGGCGCCCAGCAGGTTCGCCCGCTCGCTCTGCAGCCACTCCAGCGCGTCCGGCCGCGACGCGAAACCGGGCAGCGCCGGGGCGTCGGGGCTCTCCTGGAGGCGGAAACGGTCGCCGATCGCCCGGTCGGCCAGTGCCGCGCGGCACCGGTAGTAGCCCACGACCCGGGCCAGCAGCTCCAGCCGTCCCGGCAGCTCGCGGACCGTTCCCGCCGCGTGCAGCCGGACCAGGTCGTGGGCGCGGTAGCGGCGCTCCGGCCCGTCCTCCGCGACGTCGTCCAGCAGGTGCGCCGAACGCAGCTCCGCCAGGCCGTCCGCGGCCCTCGGCACGCCGACCGCCCCGGCCAGCTCGGCGGAGACCAGCGGGCCGGGGTTGACGCCCAGCAGCCGGTAGAGCTCACGGGTGTGCCCGGGCAGCCGCCGGTGGACGGCGTCCAGGACGTCCCCGACCGCGCCTTCCTCGTTGCTCAGGGACGACAAGCCGTGCTCCTCGTCGGTCAGTTCGGCCAGTACCCGGTCCACCGGGAGTTCCTCGCGGTCGAGCAGCCGGAAGCCCACCGCGTTCAGCGCCAGCGGCAGGCCGCCGCAGCACTCGACCAGCCGGGCCAGCTCCGCGTCCGTCCCCCGGCCCGGGCCCAGCCAGCCGCGGACCAGCTCGCTCCCGGCGCCGGTCGAGAGCGGATCCAGGCGCACCACTTCGGCGCCGTCCAGGGCCAGCCCGGGCAGCCGGCGCCGGCCGGCGGCCACCAGCAGACCGGTGGCGGGCAGCAGCGCCCGGACCTCTGCGGCGTGCTCGACGTTGTCCAGGAAGAGCAGCACCCGTCGGCCGGCGGCCGTCACGGTGCGGAACGCCGCCGCGCGTTCGGCCAGGGTGTCCGGCACGTAGGAGAGCCCGAAGCCGCGCAGGAAGCCGCCGAGCACCTCACCGAGGTCCACCCCGCCGAGGTGCCGGTGGGCGGCGAGGTCGGCGTAGAGCTGGCCGCCCGGGAAGCGCTCCACGGAGCGGGCCGCGAACTGGGCGACCAGTTCGGTCTTGCCGACGCCGCCGAGTCCGGTGAGCGCCACCACGGCCGGCCGGACGTCGTCCAGTCGGTCCAGCACCTCCGCCAGCCGGGCGAACTCCTCCTCCCGGTTCACGAAGGCCCGGCGCGGCCCGCGGATCTGGCGCGGCACGCCGAGTCCGGGCGCCGCCATGACGACCGTGTCGGCCTGCACCACCGTGCCGTGGACCGTGCCCGACACGGTGTTGACCGTCCGGTGGATCTCCGTCATCAGCCCGCTCCCTCCGCCCCGGCCGAGTGCCGGGCCCCAGCCTACGGCCGGACCTGATCCCGCATCACGTCGCGGCGTGCGGCGGTTGACAGACCGGGCACCAGAAGAGGTTGCGGGAGGCGTGCTCCTCGGTGCGGACATCGGTGGCGCAGACCAGGCAGGGCTGTCCGGCGCGGCGGTAGACGTACACCTCGCCGCCGTGGTCGTCGACGCGCGGCGGGCGGTTCATCGCCTCGGGGGTGTGCTCGGGGCGGACGGTGTCGATCCGGCCGGCGCCGACACCCTCGCGCATCAGGGCGACCAGGTCCGTCCAGATCGCGTCCCACTCGGCGCGGCGCAGCGAGCGGCCGGGCAGCTGCGGGTCGATGCCGTGCCGGAACAGCACCTCGGCGCGGTAGACGTTGCCGACGCCGGCCAGCACCTTCTGGTCCATCAGCAGGGCGGCGATCGTCGTACGGCTGCCGGCTATCCGTCGCCAGGCGGCGTCCGGGTCGGCGTCGGCGCGCAGCGGGTCCGGGCCGAGGCGGGCGGCGACGGCGGCCTTCTCGGCGTCGGTGACCAGGGCGCAGGTGTTGGGACCGCGCAGGTCGGCGTAGTGCTCGTCGTTCTCCAGGCGCAGCCGGACCAGGCCGACCGGCTCGGGCACCGGTCCGTCGCCGAGCTCGCCGAAGGTGAAGCCGCCGTACAGGCCGAGGTGGACGTGCACCCAGGCGTCCTCGCCGAAGCCGAGGAAGAGGTGCTTGCCGGTGGCCTCGGCCGCGACCAGCTCCTTCCCGTCGATCAGCTTGGCGCCGTCCGCGAAGCGGCCCTGCGGGCTGCTGGCACGGACCGGCCGGCCGCCGAAGGCGCGGTGGTTCTCGGCGGCGAGGCGGTGGATGATGTGGCCTTCCGGCACGGGCGCGGCTCCCCCCGGTGGTTCGTTCAGGACCCGTCCATCATCGCAGCCGGCACCGACAGTCCGGCCCGGCCGGCGGGGGCGCCCGGGGCCTCAGCGCACCGGGACGCCCATCAGCCGGGCCAGGATCACCCGGTCGAGTTCGGCGGCGGTGGCGGCCACGTCGAGGTGGGAGTTGTCGATGATCGGCAGCCCGGAGTTGTACCAGCCGGCCATCCGGCCGTGGATCCGGGCCACCTCCTCGTCGCCGAGCCGCCGGTTGCCGCCGCGCCGGGCGTTGCGGCCGAGCACCGAGTCCAGGCTGGGCAGCAGCACCACCGGGATCATGCCGGGGCCGATGTGCCGCTTCCAGCCGCCGAGGCCGATGGCGGGGCGGTCGGGGAAGACGGCGTCGTCGATGATGCAGGAGATGCCGTTGGCGAGGTAGTTGCGGCAGGCGAAGCCGCAGGTGCGGCGGGCCAGCCGGTACTGCGCCTCGGAGGCGTTGTTCCAGCCGGACTGCGGGTTGGCGAAGCCGGACTGCACCCACTCGCGGACGTCGTCGAGGCTGATGTGCGCGGTCGGGGTGGGGCGCCGCTCGGCCCAGTAGCGGGCGACGGTGGTCTTGCCGGCGCCGGCCGGGCCGATCAGCAGCACCGCGATCGGGCCGGTGGCGGCGTGCTGCTGCTGCGGCGGGCGGACGGGCAGCTGGACGGGCGCGCCGGACGGCAGCAGGAAGTGGCCTGTGGACCCGGCGGGCACCGGCGTCACCGGGGCGGGCGCGGGGGCCGGGGCGGCCGGAGCGGGAGCGGCGGGCGGCCCCGGCGGGACGGTCGACACCGGCACGGTCGGCGGCCCGGACGCCGCGCCCGGAGCAGGCGCGGCGGCAGCGGGCCCGGCGGCAGCGGGCCCGGCGGCAGCGGGCCCGGCGGCAGCGGGCCCGGCG
>NZ_JBHVER010000182.1:0-16778 GCF_042802195.1 Kitasatospora sp. NPDC057500
CCGTATGACTAGTTCTTCTGGATCTGGTCGAAGGAGAGCTCGACCGGGGTCTCCCGGCCGAAGATCTCGACCAGGCCCTTGACCTTCTTCGAGTCGGGGTTGATCTCGTTGATGGTCGCCTGCAGGGTGGCGAACGGGCCGTCGGTGACGGTGACCGAGTCGCCGACCTCGAAGTCGAGCACCTGGATCTCGCTGGGCTTGACCGGCGAGGGCTTGCCGGCCTCCTTCGCGGCCTGGCGCTCCACGTCGGGGGCGAGCATCTTGACGACCTCGTCCAGGGTCAGCGGGTACGGGTCGTAGGCGTTGCCGACGAAGCCGGTGACACCGGGGGTGTTGCGCACGACGCCCCAGGACTCCGGGGTGAGGTCCATGCGCACCAGGACGTAGCCGGGGAGCTTGTTCTGGCGGATCGTCTTGCGGTCGCCGTTCTTGATCTGGACGACCTCCTCCTGCGGCACCTCGGCCT
The DNA here is from genome assembly GCF_042802195.1 of Kitasatospora sp. NPDC057500. NCBI lineage: Bacteria > Bacillati > Actinomycetota > Actinomycetes > Kitasatosporales > Streptomycetaceae > Kitasatospora > Kitasatospora sp. NPDC057500. The sequence goes on from NZ_JBHVER010000182.1 coordinate 467, forward strand.
GGAAGATGTACTCCTCGACGTTCAGCGAGACGGCGCGCTGCTCCAGGTTCTGCTTCACCCGGTTCTCGTAGCCGGCGTAGGTGTGGATCACGTACCACTCGCCCGGCATGAACCGCAGGTCCTCGCGGAACTTGGCGACCGGGTCGACCTCCTCGGCCGGCTCGGCCTCGTCCCCGGTCTCCTCGGCGACGGCCTCCTCGGCCTCGTCCTCGTCCTCGTCGGACTCCACGTGCAGCGCGGCCTCCTCGGCCGACTCCCCGGCCTCGGCCTCGTCGAACGCCTCGGCCTCGTCCTCGTCGGCGTCGACGGCGTCCACGATCTGCTGCTCGTCGGACTCGACGTCGTCAGCCAGCTCGGCCGCGTCCTCGGCGGCGACATCCGCCTCGCGGACGGTCTCGTCGGCGTCGTACAGGGGGGACTCAGACACGGTGGCTTCTTTCCTGGAGATGGTGAAGGTGGCGCGCTCCGCGACGGACCGGCGACGCTCCGCTCACGCGGTCGCCGGAAGTTCGCCCCGGAGACTTCAACAGTACCGAGTCAACGGTAGCGGCCCCGTACCGCCGACGCAGACAGCTCGACCCGGGCCGAGGATCGGCCCGGGTCGGGGAAGCTGTTTCGAAGGTGGACGGCTGCGTCAGCCGAAGATCCAGAGGGCGGCCTTGGAGAAGCCGTAGTCGAGACCGGAGACGAAGGCCATCACGACCACGACGAACACCACCACCACGGTGGTGTAGCTCACCAGCTGGTTGCGCGTCGGCCAGACGACCTTGCGCAGCTCCGCGATGATCTGCCGGTAGAAGAGGGCGAGGCGGGCGAACGCGCCCTTCTTGGCCCGCTTGCCGGACTTCTTGTCGCCAGAGCGCTTGCGGCGCGACTCGCCCTCCGCGGGCGTGGTCTCGGCAGCGCCGTCGGTCCCCTCGGGGTTGCCGCTCTCAGGCGTTGCGGTGGAGCCCGTGGTCTCCGTCACTCGTCCTCACCTGAATCCGGGTCCTGCCGAGCGTCGACTGCGTACCCCGAAAAGGGCACGAGCGGCCGGCTAACGGTGCTGATCGGCGCCCTCTCCGCATCAAGCCCGCTCGCTCTGCGGAGCGAACGGGCTGAATACGGATCAAGCAGCAGGGCAAGAGGGACTTGAACCCCCAACCGCCGGTTTTGGAGACCGGTGCTCTACCAATTGAGCTATTGCCCTACGGAACCTCGCGGCCCCAGTAGCGACCACCAACCTACCGCATCTTCCACCGATCCCCGCACAGGTTCTGTACGGCGGCGGAGGCTCCGGTTCGTTCGGTGGCCGTCGAGCAGTGAGTGTACGTGGTCGGAGGGCGTTTGGTCGAACCTCTTTCTTTTCCGGTTGTCGCGCGCGCCACGCCGGGCCGCCATGTGGACGGCCCCGTACATATCGTGAAACCGCCATGCCCGGCCCGTGTGCGGTCTGCGACCATGCAGGCATGAGCGCTTCCACCCCGCAGCCCGACAGTTCCGTCCGCCCCGCCGACCGCCGCGTCTCCGCCCGGATCGGCGCGATCGCCGAGTCCGCCACCCTCGCCGTGGACGCCAAGGCCAAGGCCCTCAAGGCGGCCGGCCGGCCGGTCATCGGCTTCGGCGCCGGCGAGCCGGACTTCCCCACCCCGGACTACATCGTCGAGGCGGCCGTCGAGGCCTGCCGCGACCCCAGGAACCACCGCTACACCCCGGCCGGCGGCCTGCCCGAGCTCAAGGAGGCGATCGCGGCCAAGACGCTGCGCGACTCCGGCTACGCGGTGGACGCCTCCCAGGTGCTGGTGACCAACGGCGGCAAGCAGGCGATCTACGAGGCGTTCGCGGCGATCCTCGACCCGGGCGACGAGGTCATCGTCCCGGCGCCGTACTGGACCACCTACCCCGAGTCGATCCAGCTGGCCGGCGGCGTGCCGGTGGAGGTCGTGACCGACGAGACCACCGGCTACAAGGTCTCGGTCGAGCAGCTGGAGGCCGCCCGCACCGAGAACACCAAGGTGGTGCTCTTCGTCTCGCCGTCCAACCCGACCGGCGCGGTGTACACCCGGGCCGAGGCGGAGGCGATCGGCCGCTGGGCGGTCGAGCACGGGCTGTGGGTGCTCACCGACGAGATCTACGAGCACCTGGTCTACGGCGACGCGGAGTTCACCTCGCTGCCGGCCCTGCTGCCCGAGCTGGCCGACAAGACCATCGTGGTCAACGGCGTGGCCAAGACCTACGCGATGACCGGCTGGCGGGTGGGCTGGGTGATCGGCCCCAAGGACGTCGTCAAGGCCGCGACCAACCTGCAGTCGCACGCCACCTCGAACGTCTCCAACGTGGCCCAGCGAGCCGCCCTGGCCGCCGTCGCCGGCGACCTCTCCGCCGTCCACGAGATGCGCACCGCCTTCGACCGGCGCCGCCGCACCATCGTGAAGATGCTCAACGAGATCGACGGCGTGGTCTGCCCCGAGCCCGAGGGCGCCTTCTACGTGTACCCGTCCGTCAAGGCCCTGCTGGGCAAGGAGATCCGCGGACAGCGCCCGCAGACCTCCGCCGAGCTCGCCTCGCTGATCCTCGACGAGGTCGAGGTCGCGGTCGTCCCCGGCGAGGCCTTCGGCACCCCCGGCTACCTGCGCCTCTCCTACGCCCTGGGCGACACCGACCTCGCCGAGGGCGTCGGCCGCATCCAGAAGCTGCTGGGCGAGGCCCGCGACTGAGGCAGTCAACCCCTGATTGACCGGACCGCCCTCTTTCCACCCCTTCGGGGGACGGGAGGAGGGCGGTTCCCGTAGCACCCCCCGATACGGCAGGATTCGTGAATGGAACGCCTGCTGAACCCGCGAGACGTCAGGGACCTCCCGAAGGCCCACCTGCACCTGCACTTCACCGGCTCGATGCGCCCGGCCACCCTGCTCGAACTGGCCGACAAGCACGGGGTCCGGCTGCCGGAGGCGCTCAGCTCCGGCGAGCCGCCCAAGCTGCGGGCCACCGACGAACGCGGCTGGTTCCGCTTCCAGCGCCTCTACGACACCGCCCGCTCCTGCCTGCGCGACGAGAGCGACATCCGCCGGCTGGTCCGGGAGACCGCCGAGGACGAGCGGCGGGACGGCTCCCGCTGGCTGGAGATCCAGGTCGACCCGACCTCCTACGCACCCCGGCTGGGCGGCCTGATCCCCGCCCTGGAACTGATCCTGGACGCGGTGGAGGACGCCGCCGGGGCCACCGGAGTCGGCATCCGGGTCCTGGTCGCCGCCAACCGGATGAAGTCCCCGATGGACGCCCGCACGCTGGCCCGGCTCGCCGTCCGGTACGCCGACCGGGGCGTGGTCGGCTTCGGCCTCTCCAACGACGAGCGGCGCGGGCTGGCCCGCGACTTCGACCGGGCCTTCGACATCGCCCGCAAGGGCGGACTGCTGGCCGCCCCGCACGGCGGCGAGCTGGCCGGCCCGGAGTCCGTCCGGGACTGCCTGGACGACCTCGGCGCCGGCCGGATCGGCCACGGCGTGCGGGCCGCCGAGGACGAGCGGCTGATGCAGCGGCTGGCCGACCGTCAGATCACCTGCGAGGTCTGCCCGTCCTCCAACGTCTCGCTCGGCGTCTACGAGCGCCCCGAGGACGTCCCGCTGCGCCGGCTGTTCGACGCCGGGGTGCCGCTCGCGCTGGGCGCCGACGACCCGCTGCTGTTCGGCACCCGGCTCGCCGCCCAGTACGACCTGACCCGCGACGTGCTGGGCTTCACCGACCAGGAGCTGGCCGAGCTGGCCCGCCAGTCGGTGCGCGGTTCGTGCGCGCCGGAGAGCGTGCGCAAGCAGCTGCTGGCCGACATCGACGCCTGGCTGACCGGCTGAGCCGCCGCTACAACCGGACGCCCACCATCACCGGCTCGTTGACCAGTTCCACCCCGAAGGCCGCCCGCACGCCGTCCCGGATCTCCCGGGCCAGCGCGAGCAGGTCCTCGGTGGTGGCGGCGCCGCGGTTGGTGAGCGCCAGGGTGTGCTTGGTGGAGAGGGTCGCCGGGCCGCTGCCGTAGCCCTTGCCGAACCCGGCCTTGTCGATCAGCCAGGCCGCCGAGGTCTTGGTGCACCCGTCCGGCGCCGGGTAGGCGGGGGCGGTCAGCTCCCGCCCGGCGGCCACCGCCAGGAAGGCCGCGTACTGATCGGCGCTCAGCACCGGGTTGGTGAAGAAGGAGCCGGCCGACCAGGTGTCGTGGTCCGCGGCGTCCAGCACCATGCCCTTGCCGGCCCGCAGGCCCAGCACCGCGTCGTGCGCCTCGCGCAGGCCGACCCGCTCGTCCTGGGCCACCCCGAAGTGCTTGGCGACCTCGGCGTAGCGGACCGGGGTGGAGCGCCCGGCGGCGTCCTCCAGCGCGAAGCGGACCCGCAGCACCACATAGCGGTCCGGCTCCGCCTTGAAGCGGCTGTGCCGGTAGGAGAAGGCGCAGGCCTCGTTGCCGAGGGTGACGCTCTCGCCGGTGCGGCGGTCGTAGGCGACCACCCCGGTGACCGTCTGGGCGACCTCCTGGCCGTACGCGCCGACGTTCTGCACCGGAGTGGCGCCGGCCGAACCGGGGATGCCGGCCAGGAACTCGATGCCGGCCAGGCCCGCGTCGACGGTGCGGGCCACCGCGTCGGCCCAGACCTCGCCGGCGGCCAGCTCCAGCGCGGTGCCGTCGAGGTCGAAGCCGGTGGTGGCGATCCGCAGCACGGTGCCGGGGAAGCCGGCGTCGCCGATCACCAGGTTGGAGCCGCCGCCGATCACCAGCAGCGGCTCCCCCGCCGTGTCCGCGGCGCGGACGGCGGCGATCACCTCGTCGTCGGTGTGCGCGGTCACCAGGCGGCGGGCCGGGCCGCCGAGCCGCAGGGTGGTCAGCGGGGCGAGGGGGGCGTCGAGTTCTTCCAGCACGCCCCCCAGCGTACGGGGGTCCCGTACGCTCCCCCGCCGGGGCCGGGCGGCGCTCAGGCCAGCCGGACGACCGCCCGGGACATGCCGAGCACCTTCTGGCCCGCGTAGGTCGCCACCAGGTCGACCTGGACCTTCTGGTCGTCGAGCAGCTTGGCGACCTTGCCGGTGACCTCGATCACCGAGCCGACGCCGTCGTTGGGCACCGGCACCGGGCGGGTGAACCGGACGCCGTACTCGACCACCGCGGCCGGGTCGCCGATCCAGTCGGTGACCACCCGGACGGCCTCGGCCATGGTGAACATGCCGTGCGCGATGACGTCGGGCAGGCCGACCTCCAGCGCGAACCTCTCGTTCCAGTGGATCGGGTTGAAGTCGCCGGAGGCCCCCGCGTACTGCACCAGGGTGGCGCGGGTCACCGGGAAGGACTGCGCCGGCAGCTCGGTGCCGGCCTCGACCTCGTCGTAGCGGACCGTCATCGGGCTCACTCCCCCGTCTTCTCGTCGGCGGCCCGGGCCACCAGGGTCATGACCGACGTCACCACGTGCTCGCCGGACTCGTCGGCGATCTCGCCGCGCACGGTGAGCACGTCGTTGCCGGCCAGCGACTTGATGTTGTCGACGGTGACCTCGACGGTCAGCCGGTCACCGGCCCGCACCGGGCGGGTGTAGGCGAACTTCTGGTCGCCGTGCACCACCCGGCTGTAGTCGAGCCCGAGCTCCGGGTCCTGGACGACCTGGGCGGAGGCCCGCATGCTGAGCACGATCGGGAAGGTCGGCGGGGCGATCACGTCCGGGTGGCCGAGCGCCTTGGCCGCCTCCGGGTCGGTGTACGCCGGGTTGGCGTCACCCACGGCGACGGCGAACTCACGGATCTTCTCGCGGCCGACCTCGTAGGGCTCGGTGGGCGGATACGTCCGCCCGATGAAGGAGGGGTCGAGTGCCATCGGCGGAGCTCCTCGGAAACGCGGTGGACAAACGAGAAAAACTCCGGACCGCAACCCAGTGAGGGATGCGGCCCGGAGTCGAAGACCTGAATTCACACAGGCCCGGTGCCCTACGAGAGGGTCAGCGGGTCTCGCGGTGCGCAGTGTGCGAGTTGCAGCGGGGGCAGTGCTTCTTCATCTCAAGACGGTCCGGGTCGTTACGCCGGTTCTTCTTGGTGATGTAGTTCCGCTCCTTGCACTCCACGCAGGCCAGCGTGATCTTCGGGCGGACGTCGGTGGCAGCCACGGGAGTGCCTTCCTTGGACAATGAATGAGAACACAGACAAGAGTAGCCGACCGGGAGTGCGATCTCCCGACCGACTACGCGGGGTAGCGGTGACCGGACTTGAACCGGTGACACAGCGATTATGAGCCGCTTGCTCTACCAACTGAGCTACACCGCCACAGTGATCCGGAGCACAGCCGAAGCCGACTCCTTCTCACCAGAGCCCCCATGCGGAATCGAACCGCAGACCTTCTCCTTACCATGGAGACGCTCTACCGACTGAGCTATAGGGGCGAACGAGGAAGAGATTACACGTTCCGCGCCCAGAGGTGAAATCCGTATCCGGCGGCGAACTCCGCAGGTCCGCGGCGCGCACGGCCGATCGATCGAAGGCCCGGCGTTCGATCACCCCCCGCGGCCGCGGCCCGACCCGATACGACTATTGCCCGCCTCCCGCCGCCCCGGGGCCGCCCCCCGTAGGCTCGGCGCTCATTGACGCGAGCAGGAGCCGGACGCGAGAAGGAGCCGGGCGATGGACAGCGCAGCCGCCGACGGACCGCAGCCCGGCCCCGGCCCGGCCGCCAACCCGCTCGGGCACGGACCCGTCCTGCTGCTCACCGGGGCCAGGCTGGCCGACGGCCGGGTGGTGGACGTACGGATCAGCGGCGACCGGATCCAGGCCGTCGGCACCACCGGCGGGCTCGGCCCGCTGCCCGCCCTGCCCGGCGCCCCCACCGTCACCACCGGGGCCCGGATCGACCTGCGCGGCTACCTGCTGCTGCCGGCCCCGGCCGAGGCCCACGCCCACTACGACGTCGCCTTCTCCGCCGCGCTCCCCGAGCCCCCGCCGGAGACCTCCGCCGACCTCACCCGGCGGGTCACCGAGGCCGCGCTGACCTCGCTCGGCTACGGCGCGACCGCCCAGCGCACCCACGTCCGGATCGGCGACGTGCACGGACTGCGCCGGCTGGAGGCGGTGCTCACCGCCCAGCAGGCGCTGCGCGGCCTCGCCGAGCTCCAGGCCGTGGCGATGCCCCGGCTGCTCACCGGCCGGGCCGGGGCGGACGGCCGGGCCCAGCTGCGGGAGGCGCTCAAGCTCGGTGCCACCGCGGCCGGCGGCTGCCCCGAACTGGACCCGGACCCGGCGGGCTACGTCCAGCTGCTGCTGGAGGCCGCCCGGGAGGCGGACTGCCCGGTGGACCTGCACACCACCGCCGCCGACCCCGCCCGGCTGGCCCGGCTGGCCGGGGCGCTGGCGCCGCTGCGGCCCCGGGTGGTGCTCGGGCCGTGCGGATCGCTCGCGCCGGGCGCCTCGACGGTGCTGGCCAACGCCGGGGTCCGGGTGGTCTGCCTGCCGCAGAACGGCGGCTGCGCGGGGCTGGAGGGCCTGGCCCCGGCCTCCGGGCTGCGGTCGGCGCCGCTGCGCGAGCTGGTGAAGGCCGGGGTGCCGCTGGTGGCCGGCAGCGGATCGCTGCGCGACGGCGCCAACCCGGTCGGCCGGGCGGATCCGCTGGAGGCGGCGTACCTGCTCGCGGCGGGCGGGGTACTGGGGCCGGAGGCGGCGTACGACGCGGTGTCCAACCAGGCGCGGCTGGCGCTCGGGCTGCCGCCGGTCCGGGTGGACGCGGGCTTCCCGGCCGAGCTGCTGGCGGTGCGCGGCGACAGCCTGGCCGGGGCGCTGGCCGGCGGGCACAGCCGGCTGGTGGTGCACAGCGGACGGGTGGTCAGCCGGACCAGTGCGGTGCGCGAGTTCGCCGACACGGTGGCCCTGGCGCTGCCCCGGCAGTCGGACGGCACGGACGGGCGCGGGCCGGACGAGTGATCGGGGCGCGCGGCATCGGTACCGCGCGCCCCTCCCCCACTGCCGGCCGCCTGAGCGGCGGAGCGGCGCCCCGGACATCCCCCACATGGAGCGGGACGCCGCTCCCTCACTGCTGACGCTACGCCCGCGAACGGTTGGTTCCGGCGGCTCTTGACGGCCTGTTGGCGCCGGGGCGGGCGCTCTTGACGGCTCCTTGACGCGGCGGCGGTGCGGGGCCGTCAGGGCTCGTAGCGGTAGCCGATGCCCGGCTCGGTGATCAGGTGGCGCGGCCGGGCCGGGTCGCGCTCCAGTTTCCGCCGCAGACCGGCCAGGTAGACCCGCAGGTAGTTGCCGCGCCGCTCCTGGGCCGGCCCCCAGACCTCGCGCAGGATCTGCCGCCCGGGCACCAGCCGTCCCGGACTGGCCAGCAGCAGGGCGAGGATCCGCCACTCGGTCGGGGTGAGCCGCACCGGCCCCCCGGGCCCGGTCACCGTGGTGGCCGCGAGGTCCACCGTGTGGTCGCCGATCACCGGTGCGGGCGCGGCCGGGCCGGCCACCGGCGGGCGGCGCAGCACGGCGCGCAGCCGGGCCAGCAGTTCCTCCATCAGGAACGGCTTGGTGAGGTAGTCGTCCGCGCCCGCGTCCAGCGCGTTCACCTTGTCGGCGGCTCCGGAGCGGCCGGAGAGCACGATGATCGGCACCGTACTGCGGCGGCGCAGTCCGCGCAGGACGTCCATGCCGTCCAGGTCGGGCAGGCCGAGGTCGAGCAGCACGGCGTCGGGGGTGCCGGCCGCGGCGCGGTCCAGGGCCTCGCCGCCGGTGGCGGCGGTGCGGACGGCGTACTGCCGGGCGCCGAGGTTGATCCGCAGGGTGCGCAGCAGCGCGGGCTCGTCGTCGACGATCAGGATCTCGCTCATGCGGGGGCCTCCCCCGGGTGGGCGGCGGGCAGGGTGAGCAGCATGGTGGTGCCGCCGCCGGGGGTGTCCTCGACCTCCAGGCTGCCGCCCATCGCCTCGGCCAGGCCGCGGGAGAGGGCGAGGCCGAGGCCGACGCCCTGGGTGTTGTCGGTGTCGCCGAGGCGCTGGAACGGCAGGAAGACCCGGTCGCGGTCCTCGGGGGCGATGCCGGGGCCGCGGTCGATCACCCGCAGTTCGACCCGCTCGGCGTGGTGGCTGGCGGCGACCAGGACGGGCGCGCCGGGCGCGTTGTGCCGCAGCGCGTTGGTGATCACGTTGGCGAGCACCCGTTCCAGCAGCGGCGGGTCGGCGAGCACGGGCGGCACGGCCTCCAGGTCGAGCGGCTGGACGGGCGCGTACGGGTCGGCGAGCGAGTCGAGGGCGCGCGGCAGGATCTCGTCGAGGTGGGTCAAGGTGAGGTGCAGGGTGAGCGCGCCGGCCTGGAGGCGGCTCATGTCGAGCAGGTTGTCCACCAGACGGGTGAGTTTGACGAGGGACTCGTCGGCGGTGGCGAGCAGTTCGGCCCGGTCCTCGGGGGAGAACTCGACGTCGGGGCTGCGCAGCGAGCCGACCGAGGCGAGGGCGGCGGCCAGCGGGGTGCGCAGGTCGTGGCTGACGGCGGCGAGCAGCGCGGTGCGCATCCGGTCGGCGGCCCTGATCGGTTCGACCTCGGCGGCGACCACGGCGAGCCGGTCGCGTTCCAGGGCGACGGCGACGTGCGCGGCGAAGGCGGTGAGGACGCGCTGGTCGGCGGCGGGCAGTCGGCGGCCGGTGAGGACGAGCACGGCGTCGGGGCCGACCGGGACCTCGGTGGTCTCCTCGGCCGGCCGGGGTCCGGGCCCGCCGTCGCTGTCGTGGGTGTCGCAGGAGGCCAGCACCCCGCCGCCGGTGCGTTCCAGCAGGGCGACGGTCCGCATGCCGAAGGCGGTGCGGGACTTCTCCAGCAGGGCGGGCAGCGCGTCGGCGCCGCGCAGCACGCTGCCGGCCAGGGTGGAGAGGGTCTCGGCCTCGGCGGTGGCCCGGGCGGCCCTGGCGGTGAGCCGGGCGGCGTGGTCGACCACGGTGGAGACGGTCAGCGCGACGGCGGCGAAGACCACCAGGGCGATGATGTTGTTGGTCTCGCCGATGGTGAAGTCGTGGACGGGCGGGATGAAGAAGTAGTTGAGCAGCACCGAGGCGACCAGCGAGGCCACCAGGGCCGAGGTCGCGCCGCCGAGCAGGGCCACCGCGACCACGCCGAGCTGGAAGATCAGCGCGTCGGTGGTGAGGTTGACGGTCTCGTGGAACTGCGAGAGCAGCGCGGTCAGCAGCCAGGGCACCGCCAGGCCGGCGAGGAAGCCGGCGACGGTGCGCCGCCGGGAGTGGCGGCGGCCGAGCGCGGGCAGCCGGCCGCGGCCGGTGAACTCGTGGGTGACCATGTGGACGTCGATGTCCTCGGAGGCGCCGACGGTGGTCTCGCCGATGCCGGGACCGGTGAGGAAGCGGGCGGTTCGGCCGCGCCGGCTGGTGCCGAGGACGAGCTGGGTGGCGTCGTGGGCGCGGGCGAAGGCGAGCAGCGCGGTGGGGATGTCGTCGCCGACCACCACGTGGTAGCTGCCGCCGAGGGTCTCCACCAGTTGCCGCTGCTGGGCGAGCGCGCCGGAGGAGGCGCCGGCCAGGCCGTCGCTGCGGGTGACGTGGACGGCGAGCAGGTCGCCGCCGGCGGTGCGGTCCGAGATGCGGGCGGCGCGGCGGATCAGCGTCTCGCCCTCGGGTCCGCCGGTGAGGGCGACCACGACGCGTTCGCGGGCCTCCCAGACCCGGTCGATGTCGTGGCTGGCCCGGTAGTCGCGCAGGCCCTCGTCGACCCGCCCGGCCACCCAGAGCAGGGCGAGTTCGCGCAGGGCGGTGAGGTTGCCGACCCGGAAGTAGTGGGAGAGCGCGGCGTCCACCTTCTCCGCCCGGTAGACGTTGCCGTGGGCCATCCTGCGGCGCAGTGCCTGGGGGGCCATGTCGACGAGTTCGATCTGGTCGGCCCGGCGGACCACCTCGTCCGGGACGGTCTCGCGCTGCGGGATGCCGGTGATCTTGCGGACGACGTCGTTCAGCGATTCCAGGTGCTGGATGTTGACGGTGGTGATGACGTCGATCCCGGCGTCGAGCAGTTCCTCGACGTCCTGCCAGCGCTTGGCGTTGCGCCCGCCGGGGATGTTGGTGTGGGCGAGTTCGTCGACCAGCACGACGGCGGGGCGGCGTTCGAGCACCGCGTCGAGGTCCATCTCCTCGAAGTCGCCGTCCCGGTAGGAGCGGTGGACCCCGGGCAGGGCCTCCAGGCCGTCGAGCATGGCCTCGGTGTGCCGGCGGCCGTGGCACTCGATCCAGCCGACGACGACGTCCGCGCCGCGGTCCCGTCTGCGCCGTGCCTCGTCCAGCATCCGGTAGGTCTTGCCGACACCGGGGGCGGAGCCGAGGTACACCCTCAGCCGGCCGCGTCGGTGGCCGGTGCCGGGGGCGAGGTCGCGGGCCATGGGCGCTGCTCTTTCGTTCTGCGTCGCTGCGGGAGGGGGACGGACGGCGGGCCGACCCGGGTGCGGGGCGCTCACCCCGGCCCGGATCGGCCCGTCTCAGCTGCCTGGCCGAAAGGCCGTCACTTCTGCTCCGCCAGCGCCCTGTTCAGCAGGACGACGTTGACGCCCGGCTGTCCGAGGAAGCCCAGCGAGCGGCCGTCGGTGTGCTTCTCGACCAGCTTGCGGACGGTGTCGGCCGACAGGTCGCGGGCCTTGGCGACCCGGTCGACCTGCTGCTCGGCGTAGGCGGTGGAGATGTGCGGGTCGAGGCCGGAGCCGGAGGCGGTGACGGCGTCCGCCGGGACGCTCGCCGGGTCGACGCCGTCGAACGCGGCGACGGCCTGGCGGCGCTCCTCGACGGCGGCGGTGAGGTCCGCGCTGTTGGGGCCCAGGTTGGAGGCGCCGGAGGCCGTGGGGTCGTAGGCGCCGGGCCTGGGCTGGAACCACTTCGGGTCGGGGCGGGGGGCTTCGTCCGGGTCGTCCGGGTTCTGCCTGGGCAGGTTGAAGTTCTGGCCCAGCAGGCTGGAGCCGGCCTCCTTGCCGTCGGCCGTCTTCACGATCGAGCCGTCGGCCCGGTCGTTGAAGACGGCCTGGGCGACACCGGTGACCAGCAGCGGGTAGGCGATGCCGAGGAGCACCGTCAGAACCAGCAGGGCGCGCAGCGCGGTGAGATGGGTGCGCACGGCGGTGGGCAGGGGCTTGGACATGGAACGCTCTCCTCTCTTGTCAGTTGAGGCCGGGGATGAACTGGACGACCAGGTCGATCAGCTTGATGCCGACGAACGGGACGACCAGTCCGCCGAAGCCGTAGAGGCCGATGTTGCGGCGCAGCAGGGAGCCTGCGTCGGAGGGGCGGTACTTCACGCCGCGCAGGGCCAGCGGGATGAGGCCGATGATGACCAGGGCGTTGAAGACGATCGCCGAGGTGATCGCGGACTGCGGGCTGTGCAGGTGCATGATGTTCAGCTTCTCCAGGCCCGGGTACACGGCCGCGAACATCGCCGGGATGATCGCGAAGTACTTGGCGACGTCGTTGGCGATGGAGAAGGTGGTCAGCGCACCCCTGGTGATCAGGAGCTGCTTGCCGATCTCGACGATCTCGATCAGCTTGGTGGGGTTGGAGTCCAGGTCGACCATGTTGCCGGCCTCCTTGGCCGCCATGGTGCCGGTGTTCATCGCGACCCCGACGTCGGCCTGGGCGAGGGCGGGGGCGTCGTTGGTGCCGTCGCCGGTCATCGCGACCAGCTTGCCGCCGGCCTGCTCCTTCTTGATCAGGGCCATCTTGTCCTCGGGGGTGGCCTCGGCGAGGAAGTCGTCCACGCCCGCCTCCTCCGCGATCGCCCGGGCGGTCAGCGGGTTGTCGCCGGTGATCATGACGGTCCTGATGCCCATCCGGCGCAGCTCGTCGAACCGCTCCCGCATGCCCTCCTTCACCACGTCCTTGAGGTGGATGACACCGAGGACGCGGGCCGGGGCGTCGGCGGTCCTGGTGGCGACCACCAGCGGGGTGCCGCCGGCCCCGGAGATGCCGTCGACCAGGGAGGAGACCTCCTCCGTGACGGTGCCGCCGTTGCCGGTGACCCAGGTGGCGACGGCCGAGGCCGCGCCCTTGCGGACCTGGTGCAGCCCGTCCGTCTCGTCCAGGTCGACGCCGGACATCCGGGTCTGCGCGGTGAACGGCACCCAGGCGGCGTGGGCCAACTCGCCCTGGGCGCGGGCCCGCAGGCCGTACGCCGTCTTCGCCAGGACCACGATCGAGCGGCCCTCCGGCGTCTCGTCGGCCAGCGAGGAGAGCTGGGCGGCGTCGGCCAGTTCGTCGGTGGACACGCCGGTCACCGCGAGGAACTCGGCGGCCTGGCGGTTGCCGAGGGTGATGGTGCCGGTCTTGTCGAGCAGCAGGGTGGTGACGTCGCCGGCGGCCTCGACGGCGCGCCCCGACATCGCCAGCACGTTGCGCTGGACCAGCCGGTCCATGCCGGCGATTCCGATCGCCGAGAGCAGTGCGCCGATGGTGGTCGGGATCAGCGCCACGATCAGCGCGACCAGCACGATCATCGACTGCGGGGCGCCCGCGTAGGTCGCCATCGGCTGCAGGGTGACGACCGCGGTCAGGAAGACGATGGTCAGCGAGGCCAGCAGGATGTTGAGCGCGATCTCATTGGGCGTCTTCTGCCGGGCGGCGCCCTCGACCAGGGCGATCATCCGGTCGATGAAGGTCTTGCCGGGCTCGGAGGAGATCTTCACCACGATCCGGTCGGAGAGCACCTTGGTACCGCCGGTCACGGCCGAGCGGTCGCCGCCCGATTCGCGGATCACCGGCGCGGACTCACCGGTGATCGCGGACTCGTCGACCGAGGCGACGCCCTCGACGACGTCGCCGTCACCGGGGATGATCTGCCCGGCCTCGACCACCACGTGGTCGCCGAGCCGCAGCGCGGTGCCGGACACCTCCTCCTCGGCCCGCGACGCCGGCCAGTCGGTGAGGCGGCGGGCCGTGGTGTCGGTCCTGGTGCGGCGCAGGGTGTCCGCCTGCGCCTTGCCGCGGCCCTCGGCGACGGCCTCGGCCAGGTTGGCGAAGACCGTGGTCAGCCAGAGCCAGACGGTGATCGACCAGGCGAACACCGACGGGTCGGCCACCGCGGAGACCGTGGTGACGACCGAGCCGACCTCGACCACGAACATCACCGGGTTCTTGACCATCACCCGGGGGTCGAGCTTCTTCACCGCGTCCGGCAGGGACGCCAGGAGCAGCTTGGGGTCGAGCAGGCCGCCGGCCGCTCCGTGCGGCGCCCCGGCGGGCGCCGTCTCCGGCCGCGGGTCCGGCTGTCCGGTCTGCCCGGACTTCTCGGTAAGGGTGGACGACATCAGGAGAGACCTTCCGCGATCGGCCCGAGAGCCAGGGCCGGGAAGTAGGTGAGGCCGACGACGATCAGGACGACGCCCGACAGCAGGCCCACGAACAGCGGCTTGTGGGTGGGCAGGGTGCCCGGGGTGGCGGGGACCGGCTGCTGCTGCGCGAGCGCGCCGGCCAGGGCGAGGACGAAGACCATCGGCAGGAACCGGCCGAACACCATGGCCAGGCCGATCGCGGTGTCGTACCAGTCGGTGTTGACGGTGATGCCGCCGAACGCCGAGCCGTTGTTGTTCGCGCCCGAGGTGAAGGCGTACAGCACCTCGGAGAAGCCGTGGGCGCCGGCGTTGAGCATCCCGGCCCGCTGGCCCGGCAGCGCCATCGCCACACCGGTGCCGACCAGCACGATCGTCGGGGTGGTCAGGATGTAGAGGGAGGCGAACTTCATCTCCCGCCCGCCCAGCTTCTTGCCCAGGTACTCCGGGGTGCGCCCGACCATCAGGCCGGCCACGAAGACCGCCACGACCGCCAGCACCAGCATCCCGTAGAGGCCCGAGCCCACCCCGCCGGGCGCGATCTCGCCCAGCATCATGTTGAACATCGTCAGGCCGCCGCCGAACGGCGTGTACGAGTCGTGGAAGGAGTTCACCGCACCGGTCGAGGTCAGCGTCGTCGACGCCGCGAACATCGAGCTGGCCGCGATGCCGAACCGCTGCTCCTTGCCCTCCATCGCCCCGCCGGCCGCTTCCAGGGCGCTGCCCGCGTGCTGCGACTCGGAGAGGGTGATCAGCGCCGTCGAGGCGATCCAGAACAGCGCCATCACGGAGACGATCGCGTAGCCCTGGCGGTGGTCGCCGACCATCCGGCCGAAGGCGCGCGGCAGCGCGAACGGGATCAGCAGGATGAGGAAGACCTCGACCAGGTTGGAGAAGCCGCTCGGGTTCTCGAACGGGTGCGCCGAGTTGGCGTTGTAGAAGCCGCCGCCGTTGGTGCCCAGCAGCTTGATGACCTCCTGCGAGGCCACCGGCCCGCCCGGCACCGCCTGCGGGTCGCCCGCCAGGGTGGCCACCTCGTGGAAGCCGTGGAAGTTCTGCACCACGCCGCTCGCCACCAGGACGAGGGCGAAGACGATCGCGACGGGCAGCAGCAGGCGAACGCTGATCCGGGTCAGGTCGACCCAGAAGTTGCCGACGCGGTCGGTGCGGTTGCGCAGGAAGCCGCGGATCAGGGTCGCCACCACGGCGATGCCGACGGCCGCGGAGACGAAGTTCTGCACCGCGAGGCCGGCCATCTGGGCCAGGTGCCCCATCGCGGCCTCGCCGCTGTAGGACTGCCAGTTGGTGTTGGCCACGAAGGAGATGGCGGTGTTCCAAGCCTGGTGGCCCGGCATCTGCTCGACGCCCAGGCCCAGCGGCAGCCACTGCTGGAGGCGGATCAGGCCGTAGAGGAAGAGGACGGAGACGGCCGAGAAGGCCAGCACCGAGCGCAGGTACACCGGCCAGCGCTGGTCGGCGTCGGCGTCCACGCCGATCACCTTGTAGAGCGCCTTCTCGGCTCTCAGGTGCTTGGAGGTGGTGAGGATGCGGGCGATGTGGTCGCCCAGGGGGCGGTAGCAGAGGGCCAGGGCGCCCACCAGGGCGAGGACCTGGAGCCAGCCCGCGAGAGTCGAGCCCATGTCAGAACTTCTCCGGGTGGATCAGTGCGAGGACGAGGTAGCCGACGAGGGCGACGGCCACGATGAGACCGGCGATGTTCTCCGCGTTCACAGCTTCTCCACCCCCCGCGCGATCAGGGTGATGACGCCGAACACGGCGAGCGTGACGGCGACGTAGATCAGATCGGACATGGCTCCACCACGGTGGTTCGGAGGTGGCCGCGTCGCCCGCGAGGGAGCGGGGGATGCGGCGCCGGCGGCGGGCCGGCAAGGCCAGCCAACCGCGCTCACGAAGCGTCAACGGCGGTCTTGACGGCCTCCATACGGCGCCCGTTCGATTGTTGACGGGCTCCATACGGGCGCTTGTCCGGGCCGTGACCGGGTGCGCCGAGGCCCCGGACGGCGGGTGCCGTCC
>NZ_JBHVER010000183.1:0-3247 GCF_042802195.1 Kitasatospora sp. NPDC057500
GTGTGGTCCCGCGGACCACCCGGCCGGCTCCCCGGGCCGCCGCGGCCACCGCCGCCGCGGCCCGTTCCTCGTCCCGGCGCCGTCCCGCCCAGAAGAGAGGTGTCCCGTGGCCGACCGGCCCGCCCCCGCGTCCACGCCGCCGCCCGCGTCCACGCCACCGCCCGTGCCCGTGCCGCCGCCGGTCCGGCTGCGCCGCGAACTCGCCGCCCAGCCGGTCCGCCTCGCCGCCGCCCTGACCCTCGCCGTGCTGGCCACCGCCGCCGCCCTCGCCCTCCCGCTGCTGGTGCGCCGGATCGTCGGCGACTTCTCCGCCCACCGCTCGCTCGCCCCCGGACTGCTGATGATGGCCGCGGCCGCCCTCACCGGCGCCGCCGCCCAGGCCCTCTCCGGCTTCCAACTGGCGCGGATCGGGGAGGGGATGACCTACCGGCTGCGGACCGCCCTGATGTCCCACGCGCTCCGGCTGCCCCTGCCCGTCGTCCGGGCCCGGGGCACCGGCGAACTCGCCGCCCGCGTCACCTCCGACGCCCAACTGCTGGGCCAGGTGGTGGAAGTGGCGATGCAGCTGCCGCTCGCCGCGCTCAGCGTGCTGGCGACCCTCGCGGTCATGCTCTGGATCGACTGGGTGCTCACCGCCGTCACCGTGGCCGCGCTCGCCCTGCTGACCGGCCTGGTCCTGGTGATCACCCGCCGGATGCGGGCCAACGTCACCGGGCAGCAGGACGCGGTGGGCCGGATCGCCCAGCGCTTCACCGCCGACCTGGACGCCCTCACCACCATCAAGGCCTACCGGGCCGAACCGCTCGCCGACCGCGTCCTGGCCGAGGACGCCGAACACCTGCGCGCCGTCTCGCTGACCGGCGCCCGCCTCGGCGCCCTCGTCCCGGCCGTGCTCACCCTCGGCAACCAGTTCGCGATGATCGCGGTCATCCTCACCGGCGGCGCCCGGCTGGCGGCGGGGGAGCTGAAGGTGGCGGCCTTCGCCGCGTTCCTGCTCTACCTGCTCCAGACCGTCCCCTCCGTCAACACCCTCGCCACCGGGTTCGGACGCCTCCAGGCGGGCCTGGCCGCCCGCGACCGCTGCAACGAACTGCTCGTCCTGCCGCCCGAGGCCGACCCGGACGACGCCGGCCGCACCGCGCCCACCCCCGCGCCCGACGCCCCGGCGGTGGTCTTCCGCACCGTCACCTACACCCACACCGGAACCCGGCGGGCCGCCCTGGACGCCGCCTCCTTCAGCATCCCGCGCACCGGCCTGACCGCCGTCGTCGGCCCCTCGGGCGCCGGCAAGAGCACCGCCCTCGCCCTCGTCGGCCGCTTCGTGCGCCCGGGCACCGGCTCGGTCAGCGTGCTCGGCCACGACCTCCAGGCCTGGCCGCTCGGCGCGCTGCGCGCCCGGATGGCCTACGTGGACCAGGAGTTCACCCTCCTGGAGGCCAGCGCCCGCGACAACCTCCAGCTCGGCCGGGCCGGCGCCGCCGACGATCGGGAACTGGCCCGGGCCCTGGCCACCGTCGGCCTCGCCGAGGACGTCCAACGCCTCCCGCACGGCCTGGACACCGTGCTGGGACGCGAGTTCGACCTGTCCGGCGGCCAGCGCCAGCGGATGGCCCTGGCCCGCGCCCTGCTCGCCGACGCCGACATCGTCCTGCTGGACGAACCCACCAGCCAGCTGGACGGCCTCAACGAACTGCGCTTCCGCGAGATCGTCGACCGGCTCGCCCGCCGCAGCGCCGTCGTGGTCGTCGCCCACCGCCTCACCACGGTCCAGCACGCCGACCACGTCATCATGATGGACCACGGCACCGTCGTCGACGCCGCCGACCACCCCACCCTCCTCGCCCGCTGCGCCCCCTACCGAGCGCTGGTGACCAGCCAGACCGGCCCGCCCCTGCCCGCATGACCCACCCCGGCCACCGGCGCCGACCCGCCCCCGACGACGGTGCGGCCGTCAGCAAGCGTCCGGCTGGACGAGTCCGGGCCCGCCGGTGTGCGGGGCGGGGACGTAGCCCCCGGCGGGAGCGGGCAGCGCCGCCACGCACGCCGCGGAGCAGGCGTTGACCAAAAGCGGCAGCACGTCGGCCCCCACCCGGCCGGAGATCCACACCTGGCGCAGGCCCGCCCCGTCGAAGCCCCGGTCGCAGACGCTGCAGGTGCGGATCGCCGTGGCGCCCGACACCCGGGGGTCGAGATCGCCGAGGTCGAGCCCCGTCGCGCCGCCCGGCCCGGCGGACAGCGCGGGAAACGGCGGCCGGTACTTGAAGTTGCCGTAGACGGCACGGGTGCTCACCGTGCTGCGCCGCAGACCGCGGCACCGGGTCAGCTCGTACGGGAACCAGTGCAGACGGTACGAGGTGTACGGGGTGAACTCCTCCAGACTCGTCATCGCGCCGACCTCCGGCGGCAGGCGCACCAGGTTGCTGCCGTACAGGCCGAGGTGCTTCACCGCCGTGAGCTTGGCGACGGTGGGCGGCAGCGTGACGACCTGGCGCCGCTCCTGCGCGGTCAGCTCCGTCAGCGGCTGGAAGACCTCCCGCCCGTCGGCCGCCGCCTCCTCGACCAGGTCGAGCAGCCGCAGCCAGCCCGGCGCGGTGGTGTCCTGGCGCTCGCTGTGGAACCCGACCGGCCGCGCCGGCGCCCTGCGGCTCCGGGGGAGGCAGTCGCACTGGTCGTGGGACGCATCCCGGTCGCCCGGCGCGGCGGCGTCGGCCCAGCGGTTGGAGAACACCTGCGGCTGCTCACTCATGTGATCATGCTATCGATCCTGCCGTCGGCCCCTGACGCGCCGCCAGAACGGCTGTCCCGGCCGGGACAGCCGTGACCACGCGATGAGCGCTGCGAGAACGCCGGCCGTCGAGGCCGGCGACCCTTCCGGGCGTCGGCCGTCCGAGCGCCCGCTCGGGCAGGCCACCGGGTGCGGATTGGACCGGGACACCGTGGGGGACGGCGGCTACCGTCGACGACACACCCGACCGACCCGGAGAAACACGCCATGCACCCCGAACTCGCCGCCGACCTGTCCCGGCTGCCCGCGCTGCTGGAGGAGACCCGCCAGGTGGCGGCCGCCTTCCTGGCCTCCCTCGACGAGCGGCCGGTGGTCCCAGACGCCGAGCCGCCCGCGCCGGTGCCGCTGGGCGAGCGGGGCGGCGGGCTGCGGGCGGGGGGCGCCGGGGGGGGCGGGCGCGGGGGGGCCGGGCGGTGCCCCGGCGCCGGGGGCCCCGCAGGCGGGGGGGGGACCCCCGGCGCC
>NZ_JBHVER010000183.1:3257-16693 GCF_042802195.1 Kitasatospora sp. NPDC057500
GCGAGCGCTGGGAGCCGAGGCTCTCCGCCGGCGCGGGGCCGCGCTACTTCGGGTTCGTCACCGGCGGCGCCACCCCTGCGGCGCTGGCGGGCGACTGGCTGACCGCCACCGCCGACCAGAACTCCAACTCCTCGCTGGACGGCGCCGGCCAGTGGCTGGAGCACGAGACGGTCGGCTGGCTGCGCGAGCTGTTCGGGCTCTCCGCCGCGCACAGCGGCACCTTCGTCAGCGGCGCGACCATGTCCAACACCGTCGGCCTGGCGATCGCCCGCCAGTGGCTCGGCGAACGCCTCGGCGTCGACGTCGCCGAGGAGGGCGCCGGCGCGCTCGGCCGGGTCCGGGTGCTGTCGGGCAGCGCCCACTCCAGCGTCGCCAAGGCCCTGTCGGTCCTGGGCCTGGGCCGCTCCGCGCTGGTGCAGGTGCCCGCGCTGCCGGGGCGCGAGGCGGTGGACGCGGCCGCGCTGGAGCGGGCGCTGGCCGAGGCCGACGGGCCGTGCGTGCTGGTGGCCAACGCCGGCACCGTCAACACGGTGGACTTCGACGACCTGCGGGCACTGGCCGACCTGCGCGACCGCTACGGCTGCTGGCTGCACGTGGACGCGGCGTTCGGCGCCTTCGCCGCCCTGGTCCCCGAACACGCCGGCCTGGTGGAGGGCCTGGACCGGGCCGACTCGGTCTGCGTCGACCTCCACAAGTGGCTCAACGTGCCCTACGACAGCGCCGTGCAGTTCACCCGCCGCCCCGACCTCCAGGCCGAGGTCTTCCGCAATGCGGCCGCCTACCTCGGCCCGCTCGGCGAGAACCCGGACCTGGTGCACCTCACTCCCGAGAACTCCCACCGGCTGCGCGCCCTCGCCGCCTGGTTCACCCTGCGCGCCTACGGCCGCTCCGGGCACCGCGAGATCGTCGAACGCTGCGTGGCCGGTGCCCGGGCGCTGGGCGCGGCCGTGACGGACACGCCGGGACTGCGCCTGCTGGCGCCGGTCCGGCTGAACGTCGTCTGCTTCACCCTGGCCGAGGACCCCACCCCCGAACGCCTCGCCGCCCTGACCGCGGCCGTCGCCGACGAGGCCTTCCTGACCCCCACCCGCTACGCCGGCGTCCCCGCCCTGCGCGCGGCGTTCAGCAACTGGCGCACCACCGAGGCGGACGTCCGGCGCACCGCGGCGGCCCTGGCCCGGGCGGTGCGGGCGCCGGGGAACGACACGCCGCCCGGGCCGTGATCCCGGTCAGCGCAGCAGCGACCCGGTGAGCGCGGCGACGTAGGCCTGCCCGGCGGCGTTGGGGTGCAGCGCGTTGGTGTCCGGGGCGGGGGTGAGTCCCTCGACCCAGCGGACCCCCTGGGCCTGGCAGGAGTCGTGTCCGAGCACGTCGCCGGGGTCGGCGAAGAGCACCCCGCGGCCGGCGGCGGCCTCGCCCAGCACCGCGTTCATCCGCTGCTGGAGGCCGTGGACGTAGGGGACGTCCCCCCTGGCGATCGGCACGTCCGGCCAGCAGCCGGTCGTGGGCGGCAGCAGGGACAGGTAGCCGACGACGACGACGGTCGCGCCCGGGGAACGCTCGCGGATGCCGTCGATGACGCCCTCGATCCTGGGGCGCACCGCGTCGATCGCCGCGACCGCCGGGTCGGTCCCGCTCGCGGTGTAGCTCCGCCGGCACGGGTCGCCCTGCGGATCGATGCTGCCGATCACGGCGCAGCTCAGCATGATGTCGCTGAGGGCGTCCTTTCCGCCGATGGTCACCGTGACCAGGTCGGTGTCGGGCCTCAGGGCGTCGAACTGGGGCGGGTTCACCTCGCCGACCGGCACCGCCTCGGGGGCGGTCATGCTGACGGTCGTCGCGTCGCCGCAGGTGACGTCGACGAAGCTCGCCGCCAGGCCCAAGGACGCGGCGAGCCCGTTCGGATAGTTGTCCCTCGCACGGTTGCAGCCGGCGGGCGTGCCGTAGTTCTTGGAGACGGTTCCGTAGGCCGCGTAGGAGTCGCCCAGCGCGACGTAGTGCTCGAAGCGGTCCGAGGCCGCCCCGGCCGGGGAGCCGGCCGTGAGCCCGCCCACCGCGACGACCGCCGAGACCAGCGCGGCCGGCAGCCGGCGGGTGGTCCGTGGCACGCGGCCCGTCGTGGCGCTCGCGTCGCTCGCGTGATCCCGCATCGTCACTCCTCGAAGTCGGACGGCCACCGTGTGCACGCTGTGCGAAGCGTATGCCGCTGCCCGGCCGGGCAGCGGCTCCGCTCCGCCCCGGCGTGCCGGGTCCGGCCGACGGCGGTCGGGCCGCCACGCATGCTCCGCGGCGATCGGGGCACCCGGGAGTCGTCCGGCGTTCGTCCGGCATCCGTCCGACGAGAGGAGACCACATGCTCGGCCTGGTTCTGGTCCTGCTGCTCGCGCTTCTGCTGTTCGGCCTCGGATTCGCGGTGAAGGTCCTCTGGTGGGTCGCCGTGGCCGTCTTCGTCATCTGGCTGCTCGGCTTCGTCGCCCGCGGCACCGGCTCCACGGGCACCCGTGGCCGGTGGTACCGCTGGTAGCGGCGGCGGTGCGGCTCCGGGACGGAGCTCAGTGCTCCACACCCCCCACGTGCCCCGTGTTCCCCGCGCCCGGCGGCGCGGGGGACGCGGGCGTGACGGGGTGGGCGGGCGCGAGGAACTCGCGCACGGCGAAGGCCGCCAGCACCACCACGGCGAACCAGAACACCACCATGCCCGTCGGGTGGTCCCACAGGGCGAAGACCACGGCGGCGACCACCAGGATCACCACCCCCAGCCACCGCTTCCAGCGGCGCACGAACCGCTCCACCGGACCGGCCCGGAAGCCCGCCGAGTCGGCGGAGGAGCGCAGCGCCGCGACCCCGTGCCCGGTCACCGAGCGGACGGTGACGGCGGCGCGCGAGGGGCCGATGAAGTAGGCGCCGAGTGCGACGACCACGGCCAGGAAGCCGACCATCCGCACGGCGCTGCGCAGGTAGTCGGTGATGGCGTCGTAGACGGCGCCGGCGGCGGCCGGCGAGGCGTCGGTGGGCAGGTGGTCGAGGAAGTAGGAGCGGAAGACGGCCAGCGCGATGCCGAGCAGCAGCATCGCGGCCCCGATGCCGAGGGCGGCGCCGACCAGCGCGCGGCGGCGGTTGAAGGCGGTCAGCACACCGGCGGCGGCGATCAGGACGGTGATGACCGGCAGCCACCAGCCGAGGATCTGCAACAGCCGGAACCAGCCCTTGATCTTGGCCAGGTCGGGGGAGGAGAACACCACGAACGAGGTGTGCACCTGCGGGATCTTGGCGGCGGGCGTGAAACCGGCGTCGACCAGCTCGGTCTTCACCCGTTCCACCATCGGCCCGATGTCGATCACGACCTCGTCGTTCTTCAGTACCACCGTGCCGCCGCCCTGGCCGGTGAGCGCCTTGACCATGGTGGCGTGCCCGGCCCGCACGGCCTCCTCCCACACGGTGGCGAAGGCGTCGCTGGTGACCACCCGCTCGGCGGCGCCGTGCACGAGGTCGGTCAGCGCCCCCTCCAACGGGCCGGTCAGCCCGCCCAGGAGCTGGGCGAGCCGGGGCGGCACGCCCTGCTCGGCGGCGGCCTGGGAGAGGTCGTTGACGAAGGCCGTGACGTCGATCTGCTCCGTCGCGGCATCGGTGATGCGGTTGGCGAGGGCGTCCTGCACGGCCGGGTCGTGGGCCAGCGGCGCCATGGTGGCGACGAAGCGGTCGGTGTCGGTGATCTCGTCGTGGGCCCAGACCGCGATCACCGCGAGCAGCGACAGCAGCGAGGCCACGATCACCAGGACGGTCGCGCCGCTGGTGCGCAGCCGGTGGTGCCGCGGCCGCCGCCGGGCCTCGGCCTCCAGTTGCGCGACCCGGTGGTGGAGCGCGTCGAGCTCGTCGGCGTCCGGACGGTCGGGCTGCGGCGTGCTGGAATCGGCCGGTGGCATTCGGGCAGCTCCTCGCTCTGGGCGGAACGGCGGCGCCGGGAGGACCGGCCGCCGTGGACACCAGCCAAGGGCCCGGCCGGGTGGACGGCGAGTCGGATCACCCCGAACAGGTGAGCCGGAGAGCGGGGGCGGCGGGTTAGCGTCGCCGAGGGTCGGCTCCACGGGAGCGACAGCGTCCGGGGCCGACCCCCGGCCGACGCCGTCGGCCGGCCCTCCTCCGACGGGAGCCGACGTGAGCAGCGAACCCGACACGAACGGTGGACTCGACGAACCGGGCCCCATCGACTACCTGGTCATCGCCTTCCCCGGAAGCCACCTCACCGGCGAGGGGCTGCCCCTGCTCGTCGACCTGGTCGACCGCGACATCATCCGCATCCTCGACCTGACCTTCGTCCGCAAGGACGCGGACGGCACGGTGGCGGGCCTCGAACTGGCCGATGTGACCGGCGACGGCCGCCTCGACCTGACCGTCTTCGAGGGCGCCTCCTCGGGCCTCTTCAGCGCCTCCGACCTCGCCGAGGCCGGCACGCTCCTGGAGCCGGGGGACTCCGCCGCCGTCCTGCTCTACGAGAACCGCTGGGCCGCGCCGCTGGCCGGCGCGCTGCGCCGGGAGGACGCCCGCATCGTCGCCGGCGGACGCGTCCCGCTCCAGGACCTCCTGGACGTCCTGGAATCGCTCGAAGGGCTCGACGAAGCGAGCTGACCCACGTCCCCCACCCCTTCAGGAGGAAGCCATGCCCGGACTGCTCCGCGGCGTCGCCCGCACCGCGGTGGTCGCCGGAACGGCCACCGCCGTCTCCAACCGCGTCTCCCGGCGCCAGGCCGGCCGCTGGGCCCAGCAGGACGCCCAGCAGGCCGGCTACTACGCCGAGCCCGCCGCGTCCGCGCCCCCGCCGGCGCCGGCCGCACCCGCCGCCGCCCCGACCAGGGAGGAGAAGCTGGACCAGCTCAAGGACCTGGCGACGCTCAAGGACCAGGGCGTCCTGACCGAGGAGGAGTTCGCCGCCCAGAAGGCACGGATCCTCGGCAGCTGACCGCGTCCCGGTGACGCGGCACCCGGGCGGGAGGCACGGTGAAGCGCTGGAAGCCCCTGGCCGTGCTCGGCACGGCGCAGTTCCTCATGGTGCTCGACGCCTCGGTGATGAACGTGTCGATCAGCCAACTGGTCGAGGACTTCGACACCGAGGTCACCGCCATCCAGGCGGTCATCACCCTGTACACCCTGGTCATGGCCGCGTTCATGCTGACCGGCGGCCGGATCGGCGACATGTTCGGCCGCCGCCGGGTCTTCGTGAGCGGCCTGGTCGTCTACGGGGTCGGGTCGGGGCTGACCGCGGTGGCGCCCACGGTGGGCGTGCTCGCGCTGGGCTGGTCGGTCATCGAGGGCCTGGGCGCGGCCCTGGTCCTGCCCGCGCTGGCCGCACTGGTGGCCGGCTCCTACCACGGGCGCGACCGGGCCGTGGCCTACGGCGTGATCGGCGGACTCGCGGGCGCCGGCATCGCGGTGGGGCCGCTGCTCGGCGGCTGGGTCACCACCTATCTGACCTGGCGGCTGGTGTTCGCCGGCGAGGTGGTCCTGGTCGTCCTGATCCTGTTCCTGATGCGCTGGGTGCCGCAGCAGCCGGCGCCGGTACGGCGGCCCCGGCTCGATGTCGCGGGGGTCGTGCTGTCGGCCGCAGGGCTCGCCCTGATGGTCCTGGCCGTCCTGCAGAGCGGGACGTGGGGCTGGGTGAAGCCGCGCAACCCGCCGTTCACCGTCCTCGGCTTCGCCCCGACGCTGTTCGCCGTCGCCCTCGGCGGCGCGCTGACCTACCTGTTCTGCGTCCACGAGCGCCGACGGGAGCGCGGCGGACTGGACCCCCTGGTCTCGCTCGACCTGTTCGACAACCGGACGCTGCGCGCGGGGCTGGCGACCCTCTTCAACCAGAACACCGTCCTGCTGGGCCTGTTCTTCGTCATCCCGCTCTACCTGCAGGTCGTCCAGGGCCTGGACGCCTTCGAGACGGGCCTGCGGCTGCTGCCGGTGTCCGTCACGATGCTCGCCGCGTCGATGTCGGGCTCCCTGCTGCTCCGGTTCGCCTCGCCCCGCACCGTCGTCCGGGCCGGGCTGCTCGTCCTGGTCGCCGCGACCCTGTGGCTGATCGCCGCCATCGGGCCGGATCTGCGCGGGGCCTCCTTCGCCGGGGCGATGGCCCTGCTCGGAATCGGCATGGGGGCGCTCGCCTCCCAGCTGGGCAACACGGTGCAGTCCAGCGTGCGGCAGGAGGAGCGCAGCGAGGCCGGCGGGCTGCAGTACACGGCGCAGAACCTCGGCTCCTCCCTCGGGACGGCGCTGATCGGTGCGATCCTCATCGGGGCCCTGGCGACATCCGTCACCAGCCGGATCGAGAGCGATCCGCGGGTCTCCGCGGCGGTCGCCGAGCAGGCCGGCATCCGTGTGGAGGCGGGCCTGTCGTTCGTGCCCGCCGACGAGGTGGCGAACGCGCTGGCGGCGCAGTCCGGGGTGCCGCCGGAGGAGGCGGCGGCCGTCGTCGAGGACTACCAGGACGCGCAGATCGACGGTCTCAAGGCCGCGGTCCTCGCGTGCACGGGGATCACGGCCGGCGCCCTCCTGTTCACCCGCAGGCTTCCCGCCGGGCGCCCGGCGGCCGACCGGGACGGCGGACCGGGGGAGGAGGAGTAGCCGGGCGTCCGGCCGCGCCGCTCCGGCTCAGCGGCGGCGCGCGTCCAGCACCAGATGGGTGGCCAGGCCGAACAGCAGGCCCCAGAACGCCGAGCCGATGCCGAACAGGCTCATCCCGGACGCGGTCGCCAGGAAGGTCACCACCGCGGCGTCCCGCCCGCGCTCCGCCGTGACCGCCGCCGTCAGGCTGCCCTGGAGGGA
The DNA here is from genome assembly GCF_042802195.1 of Kitasatospora sp. NPDC057500. Lineage (NCBI taxonomy): Bacteria > Bacillati > Actinomycetota > Actinomycetes > Kitasatosporales > Streptomycetaceae > Kitasatospora > Kitasatospora sp. NPDC057500. The sequence continues at coordinate 10,065 of NZ_JBHVER010000183.1, forward strand.
GGCCAGCAGCGCCACCCCGGCGATCAGCGCGACGAGTTCCTCCGGCAGCCCGGTGAACAGGCTCACCAGCATCCCGCCGAAGCTGCCCACCACCACGTACAGCAGGCCCGAGGACATCCCCGCCACATAGCGGCGGCGCGGGTCCGGGTGGGCCTCCGGGCCCGAGCAGATCGCGGCCGTGATGGCCGCCAGGTTCACCCCGGGCGAGCCGAACGGCGCCATCAGCACCGACACCGCCCCGGTGGTCCCGATCAGCAGCCGGTCGTCGGCCGGGTAGCCGAAGGCCCGCAGCACCCCGAGGCCCGGCGCGTTCTGCGAGGCCAGGGTGACGACGGCGAGCGGCAGCGCCAGCCCCACCAGCGCCGACCAGGAGAACGCCGGCGCCGTCGGCACGGGCACCGTCGGCCCGCCCGTACCGAGGTGGAGCGGCAGCCCGACGGAGAGCGCGGCCAGCACGCCGCCGGCGAGCAGCGCCACCAGGACGGCGTACCGGGGCGCCAAGCGCTTGGCGAGGAGGAAGGCCGCGAAGCCGCCGACCACCAGCAGCGGCGCGCTGTGCACGGCGCCGAAGATCCCGGCGCCGAAGGAGAAGAGGATGCCCGCCAGCATCGCGTTCACGATGCCCTCCGGCACGGCGGCGATCAGCCGGCCGAACCAGCCGGTCACACCGAACAGGGTCACCGCAACCGCGCTCACCAGGAACGCCCCGACCGCCTCCCGGTAGGGGTGGTCGCCGAGGGCGCCCACCAGCAGCGCGGCCCCCGGCGTCGACCAGGCGGTGACCACCGGGGTGCGCGTCCACCAGCTCAGCGCGAAGCCGCTGACCCCGCTGCCGATCGCCACCGCCCAGATCCAGGACGCCGTGTGCGCCGGGTCCAACCGCCCCGCGGCCGCCGCCGCGAGCACCACCACCAGCGGCCCCGAGAACGACACCGCGACGCACACCAGCCCCGCCAGCACCGCCGGCGCCGACACATCACGCCGCAGCGTCCGACGCTCCCCGCCCCCGGTCCGACCCGTCTCCGGTCGGACCGTCAGTTCATCTGTCATCCGGGCAGTATCCCGAACCCCGCCGCGCCGTCGTCGGCGCCGTCCGCGCCGCCGTCAGCGCGGTCGGCGGGCGAGGACGGCGAACATCGTCACCGACAGGTGGAAGGCGCCCAGTTCGGCGGCGGCCGCCAGGTCGTCGTGGAGCCCGTCGCGCTGCGCCTCGGTGATCAGGCCCTGCTCGACGGCCCCCGCACCGAGCAGGTGCACCAGCGGCCAGGTGACGGACCGCGGGTCGTGCAGCAGGACGTCCGCGCCGGTCGCTTCGACGGTCAGACCGGCGTCGGCGAGCCAGCCGGCGAGGCGGCGCCCGGCGTCCGGGGAGGCGGCGGCCTCCCGGGCGACCGTGGCCAGCGCGGCCCCGACCGCGGGGGAGGCGGGGTGGAGGACGAAGGTGGCCCAGTCGGTGTCCAGCAGGGTGACCCGGCCGCCCGGCCGCAGCACCCGGGCGATCTCCGCGACGGCCCGCGCGGGCTCCGTCAGGTGTTGCAGGACGCGCTCGCACCGCACGGCGTCCAACTCCGCGTCCGGCAGCGGCAGCGCGAGCGCGTCGCCGTCCAGGAACCGGGCCGGGCTGCCGGCCTCGGCGGCGCGCCGTTCGGCGAGGGCCCGCAGGCCGGGATGGGGTTCGAGACCGGTCGCGGTGCCGCCCGGCCCGGCCGCCGCCGCGAGCACCAGCGTCTCCGAACCGGTGCCGGAACCGATGTCCAGCGCCCGCTCGCCCGGGGCCACCGCCAGCCGCTGGTGCGCCCACGCGCGCAGCCGCCGAACACCGGTGTGCTCGGCCTGCATGTCCAGCGCGGCGACCAGTCGGCCGGTGATCGAGGGATCGGCGTTGGCGGCGTGGAAGGCCGAGGTAGGACGCGGCGGTTCGGTCATGGCGCCCACTATAGGGACGGCCCGCGGCGCCGCTCGGCGCGCGCCACGAGCTGTCGCCGGGTCAATCCCCGCACCCGGTAACGATCTTGCCATCCAGATCATTCCATTCCTCCCTATCGTCCTGGGGGCAGGGCGTCCGTATGATCGGGCTGCCTGCCGTTGGGACGCCGTGGGGGAGCGGGGCCGTGTGGTGCCCGAAGCCGTCCCGTCGGCCTCGAACGTTCCAAGGGAGGGCGGCACGGTGCGGTTCGCGGGTGTGGGCGTGACACGTGAGGGCTACCGGATCGCCGCGCCGGGCGCGGTCGAGGTGCTCGAACGCTGCGGGGTGGAAGGGCCGGTGGCACGGCTGACCGAACTGGCGGCCCGCACTCCCGGCGGCCTCACCGTGGTCATCGACAGCGCCAACGGCCTCCTGGACGCGCCCCTCGGCGCCGCCGGGATACCGGTGCTCCGCGCCGACCCGCCGGTCCCGGCGGACGGCGGCGCCACCGCGGAGGAGCTCGCCGAGCTGGGCCGCACCCGCGCCGCCACCCTGACCGCCCTGCCGTCGGCGGGGTGGACGATGAGCGGCCGCGAGGAGGAGATCGCGGCGGCGGACCTGGCCAGCGCCCCGGTGGAGCGCCGACTCGCCCGCTGCGGGCGCCTGGTGACCGGCGGCTTCAGCACCGAGCCGCTGGTGACGCTGACCTTCGACGACGGGCCGCACCCGGAGTACACCCCGCAGGTGCTGGACGTGCTGCGCCGCCACGACGCCCCGGCGGCGTTCTTCTGCATCGGACTGCAGGCCCTGGCCCGCCCCGACGTCGTGCGCCGGATCGCCGACGCCGGCCAGACCCTCGGCAGCCACACCTGGTCCCACGCCTACCTGCCCGACCTGGGGCCGGCCGGACTCGCCCGTCAGCTCGGCCGCACCGGCGAGGTGCTCGCCGAGGCCTGCGGCGACGACCGCCCGACCCGCTGGCTGCGCCCCCCGTACGGCGGACGCAGCCCGGAACTCCTGCGCGCGGTCGACGCGTTGGGCCTGATCACGGTGCTCTGGGACGTCGACGCCAAGGACTGGTCGAGGCCCGGCCCCGCCACCATCGCCGAGCGCGTCCTCGACCAGGTCCGCCCCGGCTCGGTGATCCTCATGCACGACGGCGGCGGCGACCGCTCCCAGACCGTCGCCGCCCTCCCCGCCGTCATCACGGGCCTGCGCGAGCGCGGCTACCGCCTGGTGGGCCTGGACGAGGCGCTCGCCGCCGCACCGGCCGCGTAGCGCCCCGCCGGTCCGAGGGGCCGCCGGCGCCGGGCCGGGACGGCGCGGGCGGGTGCGTGCATGGCCTCGCCCCCCGGCGGGCAGGCGGGGAGGCATCTGTCCGGCCGTTCCCCCGCCGCGGAGGTGCGCATGTCCACCGTGATGGTGCTGCTGGTGGCACCGCTCGTCCTCGCCGTCGTCCTGACCGTGACGGCCCCGCTCGTCGGGTCGCCCGGCGCCGGTCCCCGCCCGGTCGCCGGCCGGGGTGACGCGGCCTACCGCCCCCGGCACGCCCGGCCCCCGTCCTGACCCGGCCCCCGTCCTGACCCGGCCCCCGTCCTGACCCGGCCCCCGCCGTCACGCGCCGGCCGCCGAGGCCGCCTCCTCGACCCGCTCGCCCGCCCACGCCAGGAACGCCCCCACCTCGGCCGCGGGCAGCGCGACCGCCTCCGTCCGAGGCCGCTCGAAACTGCGCACCGCGGCCTCCAGCAGCGGCCGGAACCCGGGCTCGGCGGCGCCGGTCTCCCACGCCGCCGCCCGCTTGGCCAGCCACCGGCCCGTGCGGCAGAACACCACCGCGCGGCAGCCGTTGAGCACCCGGTTGTCCGCCAGGTGGCCCGACCCCTCCGCGTGCTCGCGCACACCGGCGCGCAGCGCGGCGAACAGCTCGGCGGGCGCGGGCTCGGCGATCACCCGCCGGGCCGGCGCCCCCCACAGGGTGATCCCGGCCCGGTGCGCGATCGAGCGGTCGACGACGAACCAGAACGCCTCGGTCCCGGCGGTCTCCCGGTCGGCCCGCTCCGCCAGCAGCGCGCCGGTGTTGAGGTTCAGCAGGTACCCGGCGCCGCCCGAGGGCCGCCCGGCGAAGTCCGCGTCGTACACCACCAGCTCCAGCCCGGCCGCCGGGCAGGGCAGCCGCCGATGGGCCAGCGCGGTGGCCAGCTCCCGCAGCGCCGCCTCCGGCAGGCCGGGTTCGACGACGACCACCACGTCCGCGTCGCTGCGCCCGTGCCGGTAGTCCCCGAGCGCCACCGAGCCGACCGCCAGCACGCTCAGCGCCCGCGCCCCGCACACCGCCCGCACCCGGCGGACGACCTCCGCCAGGTACCCGCGCAGCTCGGCGGGAACCGGCCGCCGCTCCTCGCCACCGTGGCTCACGGGCCCAGTCTGCCCGTCGGAGCCGGGGCGGGCGATCGGGCGGCGGCGGGACCGGCGTAGGGGCCGACTGGACGGGTGGTGGACGGGGTGGACCGGTCGAACCGGAGCGGCCCTCCGGGCCCGTCGCGCGGCTGGTAGAAGAACGGTCGGGCGGCGTGCCGCGCCGCCGAACCCGGAGGAGATACGCGATGACCGCTTCCCGCTTCGCCGACCGTGTCCGTGCCGCCCGCGCCGCCGCCGGCGCCGTCCTGGCGGCGGCTGCCGCCCTGCTGCCGGTGCTCGCCGCCACCCCGCAGGCCTCCGCCGCCACCGCCGGCGTCACCGGTCTGGACAACACCTGGTCCTGTTCCGTGCCGGCCGGCTACGTCTACGACCAGATCGTCGCCGCCTCGGCGTGCGGCACCACGCCCCGCTACCACCTGCGCACCCCGGTCGACGGCCTGGTCTCCTGCGTCCGGGCGAGCGGCTTCGTCTACGACGCCACCACGATGAGCGGCAACTGCAGCATGGCGTCCGGCAGCTCGTCCGCCTCCTACCGGCTGCGGGTTCCGGGGAACCTGGTCACCTCCTGCGTCACGGCGAGCGGCTTCGTCCACGACCTCGTCACCAACCTCTCCCAGTGCAGCCTCGCCCCGGGCACGACCAACCCGGCCTACCGGCTGCGCACCCCGGTCGACGGTCTGTGGGCGTGTTCGGTGCCCAGGGGCTGGAGCACCTACGCCACCACCCAGAGCCACGACTGCAGCTACGGCAGCAGGCCGAGCGACGTGGCCACCATGTACCGCCTCAAGGCGGCCTGACCCCGGGACAGGTGCTGGGCGGCGGGCCCGGGCCCGGGAAAATAAGGTGATGTGCCGGTAGGTCAAAAGCATCTATGCTTCGTGCGTTCACAGACTCTACGCACAGAGACAGGTCCTGCTGGATGAAGCTTCCCCGGGTGTCCGCCGTCGTCGCAGCCGCGGTCCTCACCCCCGCCGTCCTCTTCCCGTCGTCGGCCCTCGCCGCCGACGCTCCCCAGCCCACCGGTGTCTCCGGGCCCGACACCGGCTCCGAGGGCGGCACGACGCAGGAGGACCTCGACCGCGCCGAGGTCCAGAAGATCCTCGCCGACAAGGAGAGCGGCATTTCCGTGCGGGAGGCCGCCGAGAAGGCCCTCGCCGGCACGGCCGCCGACCTCCGTCAGTTCCTGGAGGTCGGCCTCCAGAACGCCCGGGTGACCGACGACCGCGTCAAGGGCTTCCAGATCCTCGCCGTCGGCGGTCCGGCGGTGAAGAAGGCGGCCGAGGCCGCACTGCGCGGCACCTACGCGGACCTGGTCGCCTTCCTCAAGGAGGGCCAGTTCACTGCCCGCGCCCAGGACGACCGCGCCGAGATCGAGCGGATCCTCGCCGACCCGGAGACCGGCCGGGGCGTGCGGGAGGCCGGCCAGGCGGCGCTGGCCGTCGGCACCCCCGCCGCGCTGCGGCACTTCCTGGAGGTCGAGCTCCCCAAGCAGCAGGCCGACGACGACCGCGTCAAGGTCACCCAGATCCTCTCCAAGGGCGGGCCGGCCGTGAAGAAGGCGGCGTCCGCCGCGCTCTCCGGCACCTACGCGGACGTCGTCAAGTTCCTCAAGGAGGGCCAGTTCGCGGCCCGCGCCGAGGACGACCGCGCCGAGATCGAGGCGATCGCCGCCGACCCGCAGGCCGGCCCGCACACCCGTGAGGCCGCCCGCAAGGCGCTCGCCGGTGACGCCGCCGGACTGCGCCGCTTCCTGGAGACCGGGCTGGCGGCGGTGCGGATGAGCGACAACCGGGTGAAGGTGTCGCAGATCGCCGAGAGCGGCGGACCGGCCGTCAGGAAGGCCGCGCTCGCCGCCCTGGAGGGCAACGACCAGGCCGTCCTGGCGTTCCTGGAGCGCGGCTGGGCCGCGGCCCGCGCCGAGGACGAGGCCGCCGTGAAGCCCACCACGCAGCCCACCCCCCAGCCGACGCAGTCCAGCGCGCAGCCGAGCGCGCAGCCGACCGACCGGCCGACCGAGCAGCCGAGGACCACCCCGGCGCCGCAGGCCACCGCGACGCCCCAGGCCGTCCAGGCCGCGGCCCGTACCACCACCAACGGGACCAGCGGGGCCAACAGCACCGCCGACACCGCCCCGCGCTCCGGCCAGCTCGCCGCCACCGGCGCCGAGGGCCTGGGCTGGGAGGCCGGCGCCGCCGCCGCGGCCGTCGCCGCCGGTGCGGGCCTCGTGGTGGTCTCCCGCCGTCGCCGCTCCACCCAGGACTGACCCACCCAGGACTGACCCACCGGGGATCGATCCACCGGGGAT
>NZ_JBHVER010000184.1:0-16543 GCF_042802195.1 Kitasatospora sp. NPDC057500
CGTCGCGGGCCCGCGGCATTCGGCAACGGGAAACCGCGGCCGGGGGCGTCAACTCGCTGGCCGTCAACTTCCCGTCAGTCCTAGCATGTTGGACGGGGAACGAGGGGGAGCGATGAGCGACGACCTGTTCACGACGCTCGACCGGGCCGCGGGCCGCACCGCCGCCGAGCCCGGGCTGGACACGCTGGTCGGCGGACTGCTGGCCCAGGTGGCGTGCGGCACCCGGGTGCTGCGGGCGGTGGCCCACCCGCTCGGCTTCTACTGCCTGCCGGTGCTGCGCGACGGGGCGCTCGGCGTCTGCGTGCACGTCTTCGACCCGGCGACCGCCGCCGGACAGCGCGAGATCCACTGCCACAGCTGGGAGCTGAAGAGCAGCGTGCTCTACGGACGGATCGGCAACCTGCGGATCGGGGTGCACGACGAGCCCGCCCGGCCGACCCACCGGGCCTACGAGGTGCACAGCGACCCCGCCGCCGGGGTGGACGAGGTGCGGCCCACCGGGCGGCTGGTGCGCTGGGAGCCGCTGGAGGAGCAGACCAGCGGGCGCGGCGAGACCTACACCCTGCGGGCGGGGGAGTTCCACGCCACCGTGCTGCCGGAGGGCTCGCCCACCGCCACCGTCGTGCTCGGCCGCACCGTGCCGGGACCGGTGGACGTGCTGCTGGGGCCGGTGGACGGCGCGGCCCGCCGGGTGGTGCGGCGGCTGTGCGACGCGGACCGGACGGCCCGGATCGCGCGGGAGGCGGCCAGGAGGATCGGTGGACGCTTCGACGGCTGACCCCGGCCACGGGGCCGGGGAGTACGCGCAGGAGTGCCGGGTCGCGGTGCGCGCCGCCGAGGACGCGGGCGCCCTGCTGCGCTCGCGCTTCCACGGCGCCTTCCGGGTGGACGCCAAGGGCGCGGACGGCGACGTCGTCACCGAACTCGACCTGCTCGCCGAGGAACTCCTCACCCGCCGGCTGGCCGGGCACTACCCGGCGGACCGGATCCGCGCCGAGGAGGGCGGCGGGCAGGCCGGCGCGCCCGGCGCCCGCCGCACCTGGCTGGTCGACCCGCTGGACGGCAGCAACAACGTGGTGATCGGCCTGCCCGCCTACGTGGTCGGCGTCGCGCTCTGCGTGGACGACGAGCCGGTGCTCGGCGTGGTGCACGACCCGGTGGCCGGCCACACCTGGCGCGCGGTGCGCGGCGCCGGCGCGTACGGCCCGGCCGGGCTGCTGTGGGCCCCCGCGCGCCCGGCCCGCGCCGCCCGCCCGGTGCTCGGCTGGACCCAGGGCCACGGCGTGCCGCCCGGCGACCCGGTGGCGCGGGCCCTCAAGGACGCCCTGGAGTCCGGCGCGGGCCGGGTGCTCCAGCTGTGGGCGCCGCTGCTCACCTGGTCGCTGCTGGCCCGCGGGCTGATCGACGGCTTCGTCGGCTACCGGGCGGAGGAGATCGACCTGCCGGCCGGCCTGCTGCTGGCCACCGAGGCGGGCCTGGAGGTCCGCGCGCTCGACGGCGGCCCCTTCAGCGCCCGGACCGGCCGGCCGGAGGCGGCCCGCAGCTACGTCGCCGGCCGCCCGGAGACCGTCCCGCACCTGCTGGACCTGGTGGCCCGGGCCTCGGCGCGGTAGTCACCCCGTGAGGGCCAGCGCCGCCGTCGCCAGGGTGACGGCGCCGAGCGCCAGCACCGCGCCGGTCGCGGCCACCTCGCCGAGCGGCACCCGCAGCCCCGCCGAGCGGCAGCGCTCGAACCAGAGCAGGGTGGCCAGCGACGCCCAGGGCGTGACCAGCGGGCCGACATTGGTGCCGATCAGCAGCGCCAGCAACTGGGTGTGGTTGCCCCCCGGTACCGCGGCCTCCCCGGCCAGGTACACCGGCAGGTTGTTCAGCAGGTTGGACAGGCCCGCGCCGACCGCCGAGGCCCGGAACAGGCCGAGCGTGCCGCCGTCCGCGCCGACCGCGTCGGCGAGCAGCCGGTGCAGCCCGTGCGCGTCCACGGTCTGCACCACCAGGAACATGCCGGGCACCATCACCAGCAGCCGCCACGGCACCAGCGACACCCGCAGCGCCTCCGGCCGGCGCACCGCGAACGCCGCCACCACGACCGCCGCCGCCGCGCCCGAGGCCGCCCAGAGCGGGACCACCGCCGCCAGGCTGGCCGCCAGGAAACCGGTGCAGGCCAGCGCGCAGATCCGGAACAGCACCCGGTCCCCGGGCCGGTGCGCCTCGGGGGGCGCGTAGGAGGCCGCGCCGCGCCGCCCGCGCCGCCAGTAGAACCCCCACAGGCAGGCCATGGTGACCAGCAGCGCGGCCAGCTGCGGCGCCCACATGGCGCGGGCCAGGCCGGCGGGGGAGAGCGCGACCCGGTCGGCGGCCAGCAGGTTGGTCAGATTGGAGACCGGCAGCAGCAGGCTCGCCGTGTTCGCCAGCCAGACCGTGGTCATCGCCAGCGGCAGCGGGGCGATGCCCACCCGGCCGGCCAGCGCCAGCATGACCGGGGTGAGCAGCACGGCGGTGGTGTCCAGGTTGAGCACCGTCGTGGTCAGCGCGGCGAAACCCACGCAGAGCAGGAACAGCGCCGGATAGCTGCCCCGCCCGGCCCGCGCCACCCAGGCGGCCACCACGTCGAACACCCCGGCGGCGCTGGTGAGCTCCGCGAGCACGATGACCGAGCCGAGGAAGGCCAGCAGCGGGGCGATCCGGTGGACGGCCGCTCCGGCGGAGTCGGTCGGCAGGAGCCCGGTGGCGAGGAACAGCAGGCCGAAGGCGAGCAGCCCCGCGGCGAGCAGGTCCAGGGGGTGCAGCCGCTTGACGGCGGGCCAGTACGCGAACACGGACGTCAGGGTCGCACACGAGGCGTTGCCGGTCGAGCCGCCGGTCGTACGGAAGGACGCCGTCCGTTCGCGGGTTCGACAACTCGTCGCCGAAAACCACCCGGATCCGTTGCGGCGAAACAGGGTTGAGCCTCTCCGGATCGGTCATAAGCTCCTCCCATGGGGGCTCTTGACGCGATCCCGGGTGGCCCCGGGCCGATCGACTTCTTCATCAGCTACTCGCCGGCCGACGAACGCTGGGCGGCCTGGATCGCCTGGATCCTGGAGGAAGCGGGCTACCGCGCCTTCCTCCAGGCCTGGGACTTCGTGCCCGGCACCAACTTCGTCGACTTCATGGACCGCGGCGTGACCGAGTCCGCCGCCGTCATCGCGCTGCTCTCGCGCAACTACGAGCGCTCGCGCTACGGCCGGATGGAGTGGCAGGCCGCGCTGCGCGCCGACCCGGACGCGCCCGAGCGGCGGCTGGTCACCGTCCGGATCGAGGACATCCCGGTGGACGGCCTGCTCGCCACCCTCACCTACATCGACCTCGTCGGCGTCACCGAGCCCGCCCGCGCCCGCGAACTGCTGCTCACCAGGGTCGCCCAGGCGATGGACGGCCGGGCCCGCCCCGACCTGGTCCCCGGCTACCCCGGCAACGGCAACCCCGGCGGCTCCGGCGGCTCCGGAGGGCCGCTCCAGGCCCAGGACCCCGCCCAGAGCCACGTCCCCGCCCCCCGCCAGGTCGGCGGCACCGGCTGGGCCGGCCGCCGCCGCCCCTCCGTCCAGCCCGAATACCCGCAGGCCGCCGGCCGCCCCGGCGGACGCGAAGCCGTCACCGTCCTCCACCTCGCCGGACCCGCCTTCGGCAGCGGCCACGACCCCGTCGACCTCCAGGCCGCCATCTGGGGCGACCTCGTCGAACTCGCCGACGCCGGCGCCCCCACCCCCGAACTCGTCGTCGTCACCGGAGACCTCACCGCCACCGGCAGCCCCCGCGAATGCGAACAGGCGCTCTCCTTCCTCACCGGCATCCGCGCCCTGCTCGGCCTCGAACCCCACCGGGTCGCCGTCCTGCCCGGCGGCCAGGACGTCAACCAGGCCGCCTCCCGCGCCTACTTCGCCACCTGCGAGGCCGACGAACTGCGCCCCGCCCCGCCCTACTGGCCCAAATGGCGGCACTACGCCCGGCTGTTCCAGGAGTTCTACCAGGGCCTCGACGTCGTCTTCGACAGCGCCCAGCCCTGGACCCTCTTCCCGGTCCCCGAACTCGGCACCGTCGTCGCCGGCCTCAACTCCTCCATGGCCTGGACCCACCGCCCCGAGGACCGCTACGGCTGGCTCGGGCCCGAACAGGCCGCCTGGTTCGCCCAGGCCCTGCGCCCCTACGAGAACGACGGCTGGCTGCGGATCGGCGCCCTGCGCCACCCCGTCGCCGCCACCGCCCCCGGCGCCCGCTCCGGCAACCTCGCACCCGCCGTCCGCCCGCCCCGCGGCGCGGACGCCGAACCGCTGCGCGACGGCGACCGCTTCACCCGGCTCACCGCACCCCGCCTCCACCTGCTGCTGCACGGCCCCGGCGACGGCCGCACCGCCCCCCGCACCCTCACCACCTCCGCCGGCGCACTGCCCGTCCTCGGCGCCGCCGCCCCCGGCGCCCACCAACTGCTCCGGCTCACCCGCGAAGGCCTCAGCCGCTGGCCCGCCCCCGCCGGCGAACGCCAACGCCTCGACCTGCCCTGGCGCCGGGCCGAACGCGCCTTCCCGCCCCTCGAACCGGCCCCCGACGCAGGCCCCCCGCAACTGGAGGAGGTCCGCGAACCCGCCGACACCGACCACGAGACCCGCGCACTCGCCACCCCCGAGGAAGCACTCCTCGCCCGGGTCGCCGAAGTCTGCCGCACCCGCCACCCCGGCGCCCAGATCCGCCCCGTCACCGGCGGCACCGGCCAACTCTTCGTCACCTGGGCCGAATCCGGGCTGGTCCGCCAGCAACGGGTCGCCGCCTGCGTCGGCACCCCCACCGAGGAAGAAGTCGAACGCTTCGCCGAATCCGTCCACGCCGACGGCACCGCCCTCGACGCCGAACTCGTCCACGACGGCCCACCGCCCACCCGCGAACTGCGCGACCGCGCCCGCCGACGCGGCGTACGGCTGCGCAGCTTCCTGGAGTTCCAGGGCCTGCTCGACCTGCGCGGCTACGTCGCCGCCCAGACCGAACGGCTCGCCACCGACAGCCAGTACCACCCCGGCCTCTACCTGCCCCAGCGCTACCGCGACGCCGAACGCCCCGCCGCCGACGAACGCGACGGCCTGGTCGACGAACTGCTGCGCCTGCTCGAATCCGACCACGGCCGCTTCGTCCTGCTGCTCGGCGACTTCGGCCGCGGCAAGACCTTCGCCCTGCGCGAGCTCGCCCGCCGCCTGCCCGGCGAACTCCCGCACCTCGCACCGCTGTTCATCGAACTCAGCGCACTCGACAAGGCCCACTCGCTGGACGGCCTGGTCGCCGCCCACCTCACCGAGCACGGCATCGACACCCTCGACCTGCGGGCCTTCCGCTACATGCTCCGCCAAGGCCGCGTCGTCCTGCTCTTCGACGGCTTCGACGAACTCGTCAACCGCGTCAGCTACGAACGCGCCGCCGACCACCTCCAGGTACTGCTCGACGCCGCCGTCGACAACGCCAAGATCGTCGTCACCAGCCGCACCCAGCACTTCAGCTCCCACGAACAGGTCCTCACCGCACTCGGCGAACGCGTCGGCCTGCTCCCGCAACGCCGCCTCATCGCCGTCCAGGACTTCACCCCCCACCAGATCCGCGGCTACCTCGGCAACCGCTACGGCGACCAGGAGGCCGCCGCCCGCCGGATGCGCCTGCTGGAAGGCATCCCCGACCTGCTCGCCCTGTGCCGCAACCCCCGCCTGCTCAGCTTCGTCGCCGACCTCGACCACGACCGGCTGCGCGCCGTCGCCGGCGCCGGCCGCGCGCTCAGCGCCGCCGGCCTCTACCAGGAGGTCTTCACCGCCTGGCTGCGGTTCGAGGAACAACGCGGCCACGGCGGCCCCGGCGCCGCCCCCGGCCTCCACCTCGACCAGCTCTGGCAGGCCGTCACCCTGCTCGCCCTGCGCCTGTGGGAGAGCGGGCGCAGCTCCATCCCCCTCGACGAGATCGTCGACATCGCCGGCGTGCTCAGCGGCCTCGCCGAGAACCGCATGCCCACCCCGCAGGTCGCCCACGCCGTCGGCTCCGGCAGCCTGCTGGTCCGCTCCGACGAGGGCATGTTCCACTTCATCCACGGCTCCGTGGTCGAATGGCTGGTCGCCCGCGCCGCCGCCGAGGCACTCCGGCGCGGCGACACCACCCTGCTCGCCCGCGGCCCGCTCAGCCGCCTCGCCGTCGAATTCCTCTGCGACCTCGCCGACCACCAGGTCTGCCAGCGCTGGGCCCGCTCCGTGCTGGACGCCGCCGACACCACCCCCGAGACCGCCCGGCTCAACGCCGTCAAGGTCCTCGACCGCCTCCGCGTGCCCGCCCACACCGACCTGCGCGGCGCCACCCTCGCCGGCGAGGACCTCTCGCACCGCGACCTCTCCGGCGTCGACCTCTTCGGCGCCGACCTGCGCGGCGCCCGGCTGCTCGGCGCCAACCTCGCCGGCGCCGACCTGCGCGGCGCCCGCCTCGCCGGCGCCCGCCTGGACTCCGCCGACCTCAGCGGCGCCGACCTGCGCTTCGCCGACCTGCACGGCGCCCGGCTCATCCGCACCGACCTGCGCGGCGCCCGGCTGCGCGGCAGCCGCTGGCAGCGCGCCGCCCTCATCTCCGCCGTCACCGACGACGAAGTGCTCGCCGCCCCCGAACTGCGCGCCGCCGCCATCGCCCCCGGACTGCCCGTCGAAGCCGGCTTCAGCCCCTCCGAGGTCGGCGTCCCCTACGGCTTCGACGTGCGCTCCACCCGGCTGCCCGAACCCGTCGCCTTCAGCCGCGACGGCCACCTGCTCGCGGTCGGCTCCGAGGACGGCAGCGTCCTCGTCTGCGACGCCGTCACCGGCATCGCCCTGCGCACCCTCAAGGACCACATCGGCCGCGTCTACGTCGTCAAGTTCGCCGACGACATCCTCGCCACCGGCAGCGCCGACGGCACCGTCCGGCTCTGGGACCCCGTCTCCGGCGAATGCCGCCACATCCTCGACGTCCACCCCGGCGGCGTCTGGCCCGTCTCGCTCTCCCGCGACGGCCGGATGGTCGCCACCGGCGACCTCAACGGCGTCGTCACTCTCTGGGACACCGCCACCGGCGAACCCCTGCACCGCCTGCCCGGCCACGCCGCCCCCGTCTACACCGCCGTCTTCAACCCCGACGGCACCGTCATCGTCACCGGCGACCAGGGCGGCGGCGCCCGCCTGTGGTCCACCGTCAACGGCCGCCGGCTCGCCGTCCTCCCCGGCCACCGCGGCACCGTCTACCGCTCCGCGTTCAGCCCGGACGGCACCCTGGTCGCCACCGCCGACGGCGGCCCGGACGACGGCACCGGCGGCACCGTGCGGATCTGGGAGGTCGCCGGACGCCGACTGCGCCACAGCATGCCCGGCCACGCCGGCCGGATCTACACCCTCGCCTTCCACCCCGACGGCGACCTGCTCGCCAGCGGCGACACCGAGGGCCAGGTCCGGTTCTGGAACCCCCTCGACGGCACCTCCGCCGGACGGGCCGAGGACTCCACCGGCAAGATCTACCAGGTCACCTTCGACGAGGCCGGCACCCGCTTCGCCGCCAGCGACAGCGACGGCGGCGTGCGGGTCTGGCGGGTCGGCGCCGCCGAGGGCGCGGGCGTCGTCGGCGCGGCCGGCGTACGCGAAGTGGTGCCGCTGCGCCGCCAGCCCCCCGAGCACCGCGGCTCGGTCTGGGCCTGCCGCTTCCGGCCGGGGTCGGGACGCGGCGGCGCGGAGAACGACCCGCTGCTCGTCACCGGCGGCAACGACGGCCGCGTCCGGCTCTGGGACCCGGCCAGCGGCCGCAGCCGCCAACTGCTGCGCGGCCACGGCCGACGGATCGGCTCGCTCACCTTCAGCGGCGACGGCACCCTGCTCGCGGCCGGCGGCAACGACGGCGCGATCCGGGTCTGGGACCCCTCCACCGGCCGCCGGCTGCGCGAACTCTCCGGCCGCAGCAGCCGGCTGGTCTCCGCCGTGTTCAGCCCGGAGGAGGCCGTGCTGGCCACCGCCACCAACGACGGCGACCTGTGCCTGTGGAACGCCCGCACCGGCGAGTACCTGCGCGAGATGGACGTCGAGACCGAGCACGTCTGGGCGGAGGCGTTCAGCGCCGACGGCACCCTGGTCGCCACCGCCAACGACGACGACACCGTCCGTATCTGGTACCGCCGCACCGGCGCCCACCTCATCACGCTGCGCGAGCACCGCGGCCGGGTCCGCTCCATCGCCTTCAGCCCCGACGGACGGCAACTGCTCACCGGCTGCGACGACGCCACGGTACGGATCTCCGACATCGCGACCGGCCGGGTCGAGGCCGAACTCGCCAGCCACACCGACCGGGTGTACTCCGTCGCGCCGGCCCGCGACAGCGCCTGGCTGGCCAGCGTCTCCTGGGACGGCACCGCCCTGATCTGGGTCGACCGCGCCGTGCGCCACCGCCTCACCGGCCACATCGGCCGGCTGTGGACCGCTGCGGCCCACCCGCACCGCCCGCTGCTCGCCACCGCCGGCGACGACCGGGTGGTGCGGGTCTGGGACCCGCTCAGCGGTACCGAACTGGCAGGGCTGCGCGGGCACACCGGCCGGATCCTGGCCGTCACCTTCAGCCCGGACGGGTCGCTGCTCGCCAGCGGCGGCGAGGACGGCACCGTCCGCCTCTGGCGGGTGCCCGCCGACGGGCGCCCCACCGCTCTCGCCACCCTCCTCGGCGCCCCCGACGGCTGGGCGGCCCTGCTCCCCTCCGGCGCCTACAAGTGCGAGGGGGACGTGGCCGGCGAGTTCTGGCACGCCGTCGGCATGTGCCGCTTCGAACCCGGCGAACTCGACAATCACCTCGCCGGCGTCCACCGCCTCGCCCCGGAGGAGTTGTTGTAGGCGGGCGTCAGCCGGCGAACGGGAAGAGGGGCCAGGACTCGTGGCAGTCGTCCGGCGGCACCGACGGCGGGCGGCCCATGCCGACCACGTAGAGCGCCGTGAGCAGGACCGCCGTGCCGCCGAGGAAGCACCAGCGCACACCGGCCGGCGCCCGGCGCAGCGGCAGCTGGAGGAGCACCAGCGCCACGGTCATCGTGAACCAGACCGCCGGCATGGTGATCACGGCGAGGGCGAAGCGGTGCGGCGGTTCGACCCCGGACGGGCAGCGCTCGTTCCACACCGAGGCGGTGAGCGCGGTGCCGGCGACGGTGCCGGCCGCCGTCAGCAGCGGACCGGTGAGGAACCACCCCGGACCGGCCCCCGTGCCCCCGCCGTGCTCCCGCCCGTGCGCCTGCCCGTGCGCCTGCGCCATGGCCCGCCCCCGCTCCGGTGATCATCGGTCCCGCCGGAGACGCTCCGGCACCGGCGCGCGGTTCCGCCGGGCCGAGCACCCGGCCGGCCCTCACGCCCGGCCGGTCCGCTCCGGTGGCGGCACGGCGAAGGGCCCCGCCGTTCGCACACCGGCGGGGCCCTCGTTCATGGTGCTGTTGCTGTACGTGCTGTTCGGCGCCAGCTGCTCCGAGTGGTGCTAGGTCTAGCGCTGGGTGCTAGTTGTCCTGCCCGGTGCTACTGGTACTGCACGGAGAGGGTGGCTCCGGTGAAGTCCTGCTGGGCGGCGAGGCTGAAGAAGGCCCACCCGGCGGGTGGGTTGGTGATGGTGAGGGTCTCGCTGTTGCCGGTGTTGGTGGACTTGGCCTGGTAGGCGCTGGTGGTGGCCCAGTTGGAGCCGCCGTAGTAGAGGTCGGCGTTGCCGGTGCCGCCGCTGCTGGTGATGGTCAGCTTCTGGACGCCGGCCGGCAGGTTGACGAAGTGGTAGCTGTAGTTGCCGGTGGTGGCGGTGAGGTTGTCGCGGCGGCAGTTGTTGTCGAACTGGCGGGTGTCGGGGGTGGTGCAGAGCGGGGTGGTCGGGGTGACCGGGCCGGTGGGGGCCTCCGGGAGCGGGCCGCAGTCGTTGCTCGCGCAGGCGTCCAGCCAGGTGTTGAAGTCGGCGTCGTAGCGGGTGCCGATGGTCTGCTTCAGGAAGGTGCGGGCACCGTTCCAGTCGGCGGCGCGGTACATGGTGAGCACGGTGTCGACGTCCGCGCGGTGCTTCTGGAGCATGTAGCGGACGGCCAGCCAGCCCCAGCGGTAGACGCGGTCGGTGTTGACCTCCGCACTGGCGGTCTGGTCGTAGACGGTGTCGAACAGCTCGCTGAGCCTGTAGGCCTTGGTGGCCGCCAGGGAGATCGCCTTGTCGTAGCGCTCGCCCTGGTAGGCGGTCGAGATGTTCTCGGCGATGCCCTCGACCCACCAGGTGGTCGGGGTGAGCTCGCTGGCCTCGTAGTCGCCGCCCATGTTGTAGCGGCCGTCGAGGTAGTGGGTGTACTCGTGGTTGAGGTTCCAGATCGCGAACGTCGAGGTGTCCCACCACACCTCGTGGGCGATGAAGCGGGCCTGGTTGTCGGCCTTGGTCGGGTCGCCCTCCTCGTACATGCCGCCGTTGTCGACGTCGATGTTGTAGAAGGCCCAGGCGTACAGCTTGTAGTGGTACTCGTCGTTGAAGACGACGACCTCAAGATTGGTGTTCACGTCCCCGGGGACGACGCCCCGGTCACCGATGATCTTGTGGAAGAACGGGTTCTGGTTCACCAGGTTGGTGCAGGTGGAGCTCAGCTGCCAGGGGGACATGTCCTGGGCCCGGATCTTCAGGTCCGGGTTGCAGGTGTGCGTCGTCGGGAGGATCACCGGGATCAGACGGGTGCCCAGGTCGCAGATGCCGTAGTCGGCGCAGTGGCCCTTGTCCCACTCGCGCGTGGCCCAGCCCAGGTTCATGGTGATCGGGGCGGTCGGGCCGGTGTTCGGCCAGCGGTTGATCAGGTCCTTCAGGATCGGCCGGAGCCGGGGCTTGAGCTCGTCGACCTGGAGGGCGTAACCCAGGTAGCGGCCGGTGTTGCTGATCAGGTTGTCGTGGTTCAGCAGCGGCTCGTTGCGGGTGATGAAGCCGGCCCAGGCGTCGACGATGGTGGGGTCGGCCCGGAGCGCGGCCTTCCAGCCCGTGCTGTCGTTCTTGTCCTCGAAGCCGCGCTCGATGACCCCGTCGAACTCCTCGACGGTGGCCGAGAGGCGCTCGGGCGCGGTGAGGCCGTCGTAGGTGGAGAGCAGCCACTTGTAGACGCCGGCGTACCGGCCGAGCGTCGAGGTCTGGTTGATCACCTTGGTGGTCTCGACGAGGAGCGCGGCGTTGGCGTCGGTGACGTCCCTGCTGTGCGGGGAGGCGAAGAACGCGTCCAGCGCGCCGTTGGTCGCCGCGGCCAGGGTCGGGCCGTAGGCGCCGACGACGGCCGGGTACTTCCACTGCACGTAGTAGGCGGCGCGCAGGAACAGCACGAGCTGCCCGATGTCGGTGCTGTTGTCGCCCGGGTAGGCGGGGGAGGCGTCGCGCAGTGCGTCGGCGACGGTCACCAGGTTGGCCTCGCGGAAGGCGGTCGCCGCGTCGTCCCCGGTGAGGTCGAACAGCGGGTAGGTGCACTCGACCCGCGGCAGGTCCTTGAGCTGCTGGACCAACGCGCTGCCCGTGGCGTTGGTGAGCTCGGACAGGCTCGCGGGACAGCTGTCCCCGGCGGCGGGGGTCGAGAAGCCCTTGGCGGCCGGGGCGGGCGCGGCGGTCGGGGCGCCCAGGGAGGACCGGGCCCGGTCGTTGTCGTCCGCGGAGAGCTTGAAGTCGTGCGTCCGCCGGGTGTCGGGCTCGGGGAAGGGGATCGCCCGGGGCGCCGAAGCGGCGGCACCGGCGGTGGACGGGGCGCCCGCCGGGGCTGCCTGGCTCTGCGGGGTGAACAGGCCCATCGCGACGAATAAGGCGACGCCGAGCGCAGGGACTCTGTGAGCGTGGGACTTGGAGATCCGGATCATCTGTGGGGGCCTCCGGGGCAGTCGGGCCTCGCGTGGGGCACGAGGCAATAGTTGTGTGACATGTAAAATGGCACATGTCGCATGGCGCCGGAAGTGGTTGGACGGGATTGCTGCCCGCCGAAACCGAAACGTTGCCGGCTTGCGGATCGGGCCGGTCCCGAATGGTGCAAAAAGGGCCCCGCCGGTTACCCGGCGGGGCCCTTCGTGTGCGGATTGCCTTACTGGTACTGCACGGAGAGGGTGGCCCCGGTGAAGCTCTGCTGGGCGGCGAGGCTGAAGTAGACCCAGCCCGACGGCGGGTTGGTGATGGTGAGGGTCTCGCTGTTGCCGGTGTTGGTGGACTTGGCGAGGGCGTTGCCGGTGGTGGCCCAGTTGGAGCCGCCGTAGTAGAGGTCGGCGTTGCCGGTGCCGCCGCTGCTGGTGATGGTCAGCTTCTGGACGCCGGCCGGCAGGTTGACGAAGTGGTAGCTGTAGTTGCCGGTGGTGGCGGTGAGGTTGTCGCGGCGGCAGTTGTTGTCGAACTGGCGGGTGTCGGGGATGGTGCAGAGCGGGGTGGTCGGGGTGACCGGGCCGGTGGGGGCCTCCGGGAGCGGGCCGCAGTCGTTGGCGGCGCACTTGGTGAGCCAGGCGTCGAAGCCGGCGTCGAAGCGGGTGCCGATGTCCTGCTTCAGGACGGTGCGGGCGCCGTTCCAGTCACCGGCGCGGTACTTGGTGAGCACGGCGTCCAGGTCGGAGCGGTGCTCCTGGAGCATGTAGCGCACGGCCAGCCAGCCCCAGCGGTAGACCCGGTTGGAGTTCTCGTCGGCGTCGGCGGTCTGGCCGTAGACGGTGTCGAACAGCTCGCTGAGCTTGTAGGTCTTCTTGCCGGCCTCGGCGATCGCGTCGGCGTTGCGCTCGCCCCGGTAGCCGTAGGAGATGTTCTCGGCGATGCCCTCCACCCACCAGATGGTCGGGGTGGTCTGGCTGGCCTCGAAGTCGCCCGCCATGTTGTAGCGGCCGTCGAGGTAGTGGGTGTACTCGTGGTTGAGGTTCCAGATCGAGAACGACGGCCGCAGCCAGGACGCCTCGTGGGCGATGAAGCGGGCCTGGTTGCCGGGGGCGGCCGGGTTGCCCTCCTCGTACATGCCGCCGTTGTCGACGTCGATGTCGTAGAAGGCCCAGGCGTACAGCGAGTACTGGTCGTAGTCGTCGAAGGCGACGACCTCCAGGTTGGTGTTCACGTCGCCGGGGACGGCGCCCTTGTCACCGATGACCTTGTGGAAGTAGGCGTCCTGGTTGATCAGGCTGGTGCAGGTGGAGTCCAGCTGGCCCGGGGACATGTCCTGGGCCTTGATCTTCAGGCCGTCGTTGCAGACGCGCTGGATCGGCAGGATCACCGGCATCAGGCGGGTGTTCAGGTCGCAGATGCCGTAGGCGGCGCAGTTGCCCTTGTCGAACTGGCGGGTGGCCCAGCCCAGGTTCATGGTGATCGGGGCGGTGGGGCCGACGTTCGGGTAGCGGTTGATCAGGTCCTTCATGATCGGCCGCAGCTGGCCCTTGAGCTCGTCGACCTTCAGGGCGTGGCCGAGGTAGCGGCCGATGTTGCTGACGACGTCCCAGCGGTTCAGCTGCGAGTCGTTGCGGGTGATGAACCCGGACCAGGTGTTGAGGATGGCCGGGTCGGCCTTGAGGGCGGCCTTCCAGCCCGAGGCGTCGGTCTCGGACTCGTAGGCGTCCTTGAGGACCCAGTCGAACTCCGCCACGGTGTTGGTCATCTGGGCGGGCCAGCTGCCGTTGTAGCTGGAGAGCAGCCACTTGAACACGCCGGCCTCGCGGCCGAGGGTGTCGCTCTGGCCGATCACCTTGACGACCTCGACGAGGAGCGCGCCGTTGGCGTCGGTGACGTCCTTGCCGTGGGCGGAGGCGAAGAAGGCGTCCAGCGCGGCGCCGGTCGCGGCCTTCAGCGTCGGGCCGTAGGCGCCGACGAGGGCCGGGTAGTTCCACTGCACGTAGTAGCCGGCGCGCAGGAACAGGACCAACTGGCCGATGTTGGTGCTGTTGTCGCCCGGGTAGGTGGCGGAGGCGTCGCGCAGGGCGTTGGCGACGGTCACCATGTTGGACTCGCGGAAGGCCTTGACGCTGTCCCCGGTGAGGTTGAACAGCGGGTAGGTGCAGTCGACCCGCGGCAGTGCCTTGAGCTGCTGGATCAACGCGCTGCCCGTGGCGTTGAGCACTCCGGAGAGGTCGGGGCACGGCTCCGCGGCGGCGGCCGAGTAGCCCTTGGCGGCCTTCGCCGGCTGGGTGGCCGGGGCGGCCGGCGGGGCCGACTCCTCGGCGCTGTCCTGGGCGGACAGCTTGAAGGCGCTGTTGCTCTTGGCGTCGGGCGACTTGGGCACCGGGATGGAGCGCGGCGTCGACGAGGCGGCGCTGTTGCCCGCCGGGGCCGTGGCGCCGAGGGGGGCGGCCTGGCTCTGCGGGGTGAACAGGCCGAGTGCGATGAAGAAGGCGGCGCCGAGCGCAGGGAGCCTGCGCGCGTTGGCCGTCGATATCCAGGAGGAACGCATCTGTGGGGGCCTCCGGGGCCGTTCGGGCCGCGGCATGGGGGACGCGGCCTCTCGATGTGTGACATGTAAAATGGCACAGGTCACAGTGCATTGGGAAGGTCGAAGATCAAGGAATCTCCCGCCGCAACCGAAACGTTGTCAGGGGCCCGTCGAATGAGGCGTTTGGTCCCGACTGGGGCGTTTGGTCCCCGCCTGTCCGGAATCGACAGGGTGGCCGCTCCGCCTCAGGCCGCCCGGACCGCTGCGCGCGGGGTGAGCGCCGCGAACTCCAGCGGCGCGGACGGGTCCACCGACAGGTCCGCCGGAGCCGGTGCCGCGCCCGCGCGCACCAGCAGGTCCCCGACGGCCGCGACCATCGCCCCGTTGTCCGTGCACAGCCGCAGCGGCGGCACCCGCAGCGCGATCCCGGCCGAGGCGCAGCGACGCTCGGCCAGCTCCCGCACCCGCGAGTTGGCGGCCACCCCGCCGACCACCACCAGCGTCCCGATCCCGTGGTCCAGGCAGGCCCTGACGGCCTTGCGGGTGAGCACGTCGGCGATCGCCTCCTGGAGCGCGGCGGCCGCGTCCGGGACGTGCGGCTCGGCGCCGGCCGCGCACTGCGCCTCCACCCAGCGGGCGGCGGCGGTCTTGAGGCCGGAGAAGGAGAAGGCGTACGGGGGGTCGGCCGGCCCGCTCAGGGGGCGCGGGAAGCGCACCGCGCGCCGGTCGCCCTCGCGTGCGGCGCGGTCGATGGCGGGCCCGCCGGGGTAGGGCAGACGCAGGATCCGGGCGACCTTGTCGAAGCACTCGCCGGCCGCGTCGTCCAGGGTGTCGCCCAGGTGGACGACCGGATCGCGGGCCAGGTCGCGCACCAGCAGCAGCGAGGTGTGCCCGCCGGAGACGATGAGGACCACGCAGGGGTCGGGCAGCGGCCCGCCGTCGAGCGTCGCGGCGGCCACGTGCCCGGCCAGGTGGTGCACCCCGTAGAGCGGGACGCCGAGCGAGAAGGCGTACGCCTTGGCCGCCGCCACCCCGACCTGGAGCGCCCCGGCCAGGCCCGGACCGGTCGTCACCGCGACGGCGCCGACGTCGGCGAGGGTGAGCCCGGCCCGGTCGAGCGCCTCGCGGACCACCGGAGCCATCGCCTGCAGGTGTGCCCGGGAGGCGATCTCCGGCACCACGCCGCCGTAGCGGGCGTGCTCGTCCATCGAGGAGGCCACCGCCTGTCCGAGCAGTACGCCGTCCCGCACCAGGCCCGCGCCGGTCTCGTCGCAGGACGACTCGATGCCCAGCACCACCGGCGTGTCGGTCATGGTCACTCACCCTAGTCGCTCATTACACAGGCCGATGACCATTGTGCCCGACTCGCCGTGAGGAATATGCAGGAGCCCCTCGTGTGTTTCTGCAACTCATACGCAATAGTGTTGATCCGGCACGATCGTCACGTTGAACTCGCCGAAAGGGGCCGTGTCCTGATGGGCACCTACTCGCTTCCCGACCTGCCGTACGACTACTCCGCGCTGGAGCGCGCGATGTCCGCGGAAATCCTGGAGCTGCACCACTCCAAGCACCACGCCGCGTACGTCAAGGGCGCCAACGACACCCTGGAGCAGCTGGCCGAGGCGCGCGACAAGGAGCAGTTCGGCGGTCTGGTCGGCCTGCAGAAGACCTTCGCGTTCCACCTCTCCGGCCACGTGCTGCACTCGCTGTTCTGGCAGAACCTCTCCCCGGAGGGCGGCGACCGCCCCGAGGGCGAGCTGGCCGACGCCATCACCGAGCACTTCGGCAGCTTCGAGGCCTTCAAGAAGCAGCTCACCAACGCCACCACCGGCGTGCAGGGCTCGGGCTGGGGCATCCTCTCCTGGGAGCCGCTGGGCGGTCGCCTGATCGTCGAGCAGGTCTACGACCACCACGGCAACGTCGGCCAGGGCACCACCCCGCTGCTGGCCTTCGACGCCTGGGAGCACGCCTACTACCTGCAGTACAAGAACGTCCGCCCGGACTACGTCACCCGCCTGTGGGACGTCGTCAACTGGCAGGACGTCTCGGCCCGCTTCGCGGACGCCAAGAGCGCCTGACCCCTCCCGAGGGGTGAAGCGCCCACACACACCTGACCCAGGGCAGGGCAGGTAACGGAGGGCCCCCGGC
>NZ_JBHVER010000185.1:0-16541 GCF_042802195.1 Kitasatospora sp. NPDC057500
CGCTGTTGAGTTCTCAAGGAACGGACGCTTCCTTCAGGCGGCTTTCACACCGGCCCTCCGGGCGCTTCGTTCTTTCGTGTTTCCAGCTTATCAGACGTTTTCCGCTCCGTTTTCCGGAGTTTCATTCACCCGACTTTGCTTTCCGCTTGTCCCCGCTCTCTCGCGGCGACTCCGGAACTGTATGGGAGGCGGCACGCCACATGCAAATCGTCCCGCCCTGCTGGCGCAGGACGGGACGACAGGCGGTTCGGAGTCCGCGTCAGGCGCGGCCCATCTCCTCGGCGATGGCCGCCGCGAAGGCGTCGATGTCGGCCTCCGTGGTGTCGAAGGCGCACATCCAGCGGACCTCACCGGTGTGCTCGTCCCAGAAGTAGAAGCGGTAGCGCTTCTGGAGCCGCTCGCTCACCTCCCGCGGGAGGATCGCGAACACCGCGTTCGCCTGGGCGGGGCGGACGACGGTCACGCCGTCGATCCCGCGGACCGCCGACTCCAGCCGGCTCGCCATGGCATTGGCGTGGCCGGCGTTGCGGAGGTAGAGGTCGCCGGAGAGCAGCGCCTCGAACTGGACCGAGACGAAGCGCATCTTCGACGCGAGCTGCATCGAGGTCTTGCGCAGGAACTTGATGTTCCGGACCTTCTCGGGGTTGAGCACGACCACGCACTCGCCGAACAGCAGGCCGTTCTTGGTGCCGCCGAAGGAGAGCACGTCGACGCCGACGTCCGTGGTGAAGGCGCGCAGCGGGACGCCGAGCGAGGCGGCGGCGTTGGCCAGCCGCGAGCCGTCCACGTGGACCAGCATGCCGAGCTGGTGCGCGTGGTCGACGATCGCCCGGATCTCCTCCACGGTGTAGAGGGTGCCGAGCTCGGTGCTCTGGGTGATGGAGACCGCGAGCGGCTGGGCGCGGTGCTCGTCGCCGTAGCCCCAGGCCTGCCGGTCGATGAGCTCGGGGGTGAGCTTGCCGTCCGGGGTGGGGACGGTGAGCAGCTTGATGCCGCCCATCTTCTCCGGCGCGCCGCCCTCGTCCACGTTGATGTGGGCGGTCTCGGCGGCGATCACCGCGCCCCAGCGCGGGAGCAGGGCCTGGAGGGCGACGACGTTGGCACCGGTGCCGTTGAAGACGGGGTACGCCTCGGCCTGGTCGCCGAAGTGGCGGCGGAAGACGTCCTGGAGGTGGGCGGTGTAGTCGTCCTCACCGTAGGCGACCTGGTGGCCGCCGTTGGCGAGGGCTATCGCGGAGAGGACCTCGGGGTGCACGCCGGCGTAGTTGTCGCTGGCGAAGCCGCGGACGGCGGGGTCGTGCCGCCGTACCGCGTCCGTGGTGCCGGAAAGGTCGGTCATCGGGCTGTCAGCCACAGGTGCTGTCCGTTCAGTTCTTCTGCGGGGCGGTCCCAGAGGCCCGCCAGGTGTGCGGCGAGGTCGGCGGTGTCGGTGAAGCCGGCGAACTTCGCCTCCGGCTTCTCGGCCCGCATCTCGGGACTGACCAACGCCTTGATCACCAGGATGGCAGCCGCGGCGGTGGGCTTGCCGTCCTCGGCGGTGGTCTCCTTGCGGAAGGAGTCCGCCATGGCGAGCGTCCAGGCCTCGGTGGCGGCCTTGGCGGCGGCGTAGGCGGCGCCGCCGGAGGTGGGCTTGTGCGCGGCGGCGGCGGAGATCATCGCGTAGCGGCCGGACTCGCTGCGGACCAGGGCGGGCTGGAACGCCAGCGAGGTGTGCTGGAGGGTCCGCACGACGGTGTCGTGCAGGAAGTCCCAGTCGTCGATCCGGCTCTCGAAGAAGCTCTTGCTGCCTCGCCAGCCGCCGACCAGGT
Source organism: Kitasatospora sp. NPDC057500 (assembly GCF_042802195.1). Classification (NCBI taxonomy): domain Bacteria; kingdom Bacillati; phylum Actinomycetota; class Actinomycetes; order Kitasatosporales; family Streptomycetaceae; genus Kitasatospora; species Kitasatospora sp. NPDC057500. The sequence continues at coordinate 1,809 of NZ_JBHVER010000185.1, forward strand.
GGAAGACGCCGTCGACGTGGCCGTGCTCGGCCTCCAGGTGGTCGGCCCAGTCGTGGACCTCCTGGGGGTCGAGGAGGTCGATGACCTGGCCGCTGACGCGCGCTCCGCGCACGGCGACGCGCACGGTGTCGAGGGCGGCCTCCAGTCGCTGGGCGTCGATGTCGGCGCCGATGACGGTGGCGCCGTCGGCGGCGAGGCGGCGCAGTACGGCCTGGCCGGCCGGGCCGCTGGCTCCGGCGACGGCGATGACCTTGCCGGTCAGCGGTCCCTTGGGTGCGGTGGTCACGCGGCGGCTCCCTGGAGGCCGGCACCGGTGATGCCGGTGGTGGAGGCGATGACGCCGCCGAGCTTCTTGGAGAGGGCCTCGTAGAACATGCTCAGCGGGAACTCGTCGGGGAGCACAGCGTCGCACAGGGCCTTGTTGAGCGCCTTGCCGTCGGTGAGGTCGAAGGGCAGCGCCTCGGTGCCCTTGGCCCAGGTGGAGGCGGGGTGCGGGGTGAGGTAGCGGGAGACCAGCTCGTAGGCGGCGATCCAGTGGGCCGGCTTGGGGCGGTCGATGCCGTCGCGGTAGAGGGTCTCGATCTCGGCGCAGAGCGCGTTGGTGACCTGCGGGGCGCGGTCCCAGTCGATGCTGAGGCGGTTGTCGCGCCAGCGCAGGGCGTCGTGCTTGTGCAGGTAGGCGAAGAGCAGCTGGCCGCCCATGCCGTCGTAGTTGCGCACGCGGTCGCCGGAGACCGGGAAGCGGAAGAGGCGGTCGAAGAGGATCGCGTACTGGACGTCGCGGGCGTGCTCGTTGCCCTCGGTCTCCAGCTGCACCGCCTCCTTGAAGGTGGTGAGGTCGCAGCGGAGCTCCTCCAGGCCGTACATCCAGAACGGGCTGCGCTGCTTGATCATGAAGGGGTCGAACGGCAGGTCGCCGTGGCTGTGGGTCCGGTCGTGGATGAGGTCCCAGAGCACGAAGGTCTGCTGTGCGCGCTCCTGGTCCTCCAGCAGGCCGGCGGCGTCGGCGGGGATCTCCAGGCCGAGCAGGTCGACGGCGTTGGTGGTGACGACGCGGAAGCGGGCGGCCTCGCGGTCGCAGAAGATGCCGCCCCAGGTGAAACGTTCCGGCGCCTTGCGCACGGCCACGGTCTCGGGGAAGAGGACGGCGGAGTTGGTGTCGTAGCCGGACGTGAAGTCGTTGAAGGTGATCGGCACGAACATCGGGTTGTCGAAGCGGGTCCGCTCCAGCTCGGCGAGCCACTCGGGCCACACGACGTTCAGCAGGACGGCTTCGAGGTTGCGGTTCGGGTTGCCGTTCTGGGTGTACATCGGGAAGACGACCAGGTGCTGGAGGCCGTCCTCGCGCTGGTCGGCGGGCTGGAAGGCGAGCAGCGAGTCCAGGAAGTCGGGCTCCCGGTAGCCGGTGTCGGCCCACTTGGCCAGGTCGGCGTCGACGGCGGCCAGGTAGGCGGCGTCGTGCGGGAAGTGCGGGGCCAGCTCCGCGACGGCGGTGCGCACGGTGGCGACCAGCGGGTCGACGGTCTGGCGCTGCACGGCGGACAGGTCGATGGAGCCGTCCTTGGACTGCAGGGGGCGCAGGGTCTCGACGGCGTCCTTCAGACGCAGCCAGGCGGGGTGCTCGGCGAGGTTCTGGACCGGGGCGTCGGCCGCCACAGCGAGCCTTGGCGAAAGATTCTGCATCGTGGACTCACTTCGACAGGAGGGTTTTCAACGAGACCACCATAAGTACGAAAGGTTCTTCTGTTCAAGGGGGGTCCTGGCGGCGGATCTGCGGTGAGCTTCGACCGAAGCGCGCGCGGCGGGGGTGTGAACGGCCCGTGGGATCTTCCGGACGACGGGGGACGAAGCCTCCCAAGGCGACCATGCCGCGCGTGTCCGGGGCCCGCCACCGGGGAAGAGATCACGGACCGGCGCGGGCTGCCGGCCGCACCACGACCGACACGTCCATGCGCCCCCGTTCGCGCCCTGCTGCCCATGGCGGTCAGCGGTGATCGTGGACGGGACGCCCGTCCGCGCCGCCCGGGAGGCCGACGTTGCACGGTCCGGACCTGGTCAGCTGGCTGCTCGCCGTCCTCACCGCGGTGTCCGGGGGCTACTGCCTCTCCCGGCTGCGCCACGCCCCGTGCTCCCCCGCGGAGGGCGCGCCGACGGGGAGCACGCGGGCGGACGGCACGACGACGGTCCGGCGGCGGTGGCGCGACCACGAGTCGGACCTCGCCGAGGGGTTGATGGGCTGCGGCATGGCGGCCATGGCGGTGACCGGGACGGCCGTGCCCGGCGAGGTGTGGGCCTGGGTGTACGGTCCGCCCGCGGTACTCCTGCTGCTGGCGGCCGCCCGCCGCCCGGACCGGCGCGCACACCGGCTGCACCACGCCGTCGGCGCGCTGGCGATGACCTACATGGCACTGGTGATGGCCGCCGGGTCCGGCCACTCCGGGCACCACGCGGCGGCGGACTCGCCGGCGCTGACCGGGGCGCTGCTCGCCTACTTCGGCGGGTACGCGCTGTGGTCCGGCAGCCGGCTGCTGAGCACGAGCGGCGGCACGGTACCCACGAGCGGCGGCACGGTGCCGGTGGCCTCGGCCGGGCTGACCAAGGCCTGCCGGCTCTCGGTGGTCATCGGCATGTTCGCCATGCTCCTGACCATGTAGCCGTCGGCGCCGGGCCGGCGGCACCCGACGCGCCGGAGCGCGGCCGTGGCGTTGGTCACGGGTGGCCGAAATCCGTACCACCCCGCCGCGCCGACGCATAAGTTGGCGGGAAGCGCACTGTCGCGCTCCGTGCCTCCTCGGGGAGCCCATGCCATGACGGCCCTGCTCGGCCTGCTCCTGCTCGGACTGCTGCTCGCCACCGCCGCTCCCCGGCTGCTGACCCGGGCGCGCTGGGTGGAGCGTGAACCGGTGCTGGCGCTGCTGGCCTGGCAGTGCCTGGTGGTGGCCGTGCTGCTGTGCTGCGCGCTGAGCCTGCTGCTCGCCGCGATGGCCGCCCTGCCCGCCCTGCGCGAGGTGCTGTTCTCCTTCGCGCCGAGGGGTGTGGAGGCCGCGTACGGGCTGCACAACGCCGAGGGCTGGGGCCGGCTCTGCGCGGCGGTGCTGGCGGCGGGCGGGCTGCAGACGGTGTTCGCGCTGACCCGCGAGGTCCGGACGGCGAAGGCGCTGCGGGACCGCCGGCACGCCCAACTGGCCCAGCTGTCACCGCCGTTGCCGGAGTCGATCGAGCCGGTCTCGGGCCAGGGAGCCCGGCCGCGCCGGGAGCGGCTGGTGGTGCTGGAGAACGTCCGTCCGGAGGCGTGGTCGCTGCCGGGGCACGACTCCCGGCTGGTGGTGACCACCGGGGCGATGCGACAGCTGACCGACCGGGAGCTGGCCGCGGTCCTCAGCCACGAGCGCGGGCACGTCCGGGCCCGGCACCACTGGCTGGCCCAGGGCGCGCAGGCGCTCGCCTCCGGTTTTCCCGGGGTCGGGGTGTTCCGCGCCTTCCGGGACCAGGTGGGCGAGCTGGTGGAGCTGGCGGCGGACGACCGGGCGGCGCGCCGGCACGGGCGGCACACCACTGCCCTGGCGCTGGCCGAGCTCAACCTGGGGCGCGGGGTGTTCGGCTCCTGCCCGCCCGGGCTGGCGCAGTCCCCGAAGCGGGTGGACCGGCTGCTGGCGGGGCGGCCGCGGCTTTCGGTGCCGAACCGGCTCCGGCTGACGCTGGTCGCCCTGGCGGCGCCCGCCGCGACCGTGGCGCTGGCCGTCGCGCCGGGCCTGCTGGCGCTGCGCTGAGCGCCGCCGCGGTCAGGAACCCGCGGAACCCGCGGGAGCGGCGGGCGGGTTGACGGCGGATCGGCCGGCGATCGGCCCGCAGGCGGCCACCGGGTCGTCGTCCAGGGTGAGCGAGAGCACCTCGCGGTGCAGCGGGCGAGCCTCGGTGTAGCGCCGGCGCCCCTCCCCGGTCAGCGCGACCTTGATGCCGCGCCGGTCGTCGGCGCACATCGCACGGGTGACCAGCCCGGCCTTCTCCAGCCGGCCGATCAGCCGGGAGAGCGCGCTCTGGCTGAGGTGCACGGTGGGGGCCAGCTCCTGGACCCGCAGTCCGCCGCCGGTGCCGTCGCAGCCCTCGACCAGGCGTTCCAGCACCTCGAACTCGCTCATGCCCAGCCCGTGCTTCTCGCCGAGCTCGCGGTCGAGCAGGCAGGCGGTCTGGGCATGCCGGGCCAGCAGGTCGCGCCACTGGGCGACCAGACCTGCCTCCGCCGGGGAGTCGAGTTCAGTCACGCCGCCACGGTACCACAGGCGCAAGCAACTTATGCGTTAACATCTTATTCACTTGCATTGGATGCATGTGCATGTAGCCTCTTGCGACATGACCTCAGCGACCGCCACGACACCCGACGCACCGTCAGCTGCCGGGGGCCACTGGACTCCTCGCCTCTGGGGCACGCTCATCGTGCTCTGCGCCGCGCTCTTCCTGGACGCCCTGGACGTCTCGATGGTGGGCATCGCCCTGCCGTCCATCGGCTCCGAACTGCACCTCTCCACCTCCACCCTGCAGTGGGTGGTCTCCGGCTACGTGCTCGGCTACGGCGGCCTGCTGCTGCTCGGCGGCCGCACCGCCGACCTGCTCGGCCGCCGCCGGGTCTTCCTGACCGCGCTCGCCGTCTTCGCCGCCGCCTCCCTGCTCGGCGGCCTGGTCGACGACGGCGGCCTGCTGATCGCCGCCCGCTTCCTCAAGGGCGTCGCCGCCGCCTTCACCGCGCCGGCCGGCCTGTCGATCATCACCACGACGTTCCCCGAGGGCCCCGCCCGCAACCGGGCGCTGTCGATCTACACCACCTGCGGCGCCAGCGGCTTCTCGCTCGGCCTGGTGCTCAGCGGACTGCTCACCTCGGTCGGCTGGCGCTGGACCTTCCTGATGCCGGTCCCGATCGCGCTGATCGCCCTGGCCTTCGCCGTCCGGCTGCTCCCCCGCCCGGTGGAGGAGAAGGCGCACGGCCGCTACGACGTGCTCGGTGCCATCACCGGCACCGGCGCCGTCCTGCTGCTGGTCTTCACCGCCACCGAGGCGCAGGGCGCGGGCTGGCTCAGCCTGCGCACCCTGGGCTCGCTCGCCGCCGTGGTGCTGCTCGTCGCGGCCTTCCTGGTGGTCGAGAGCCGCACCGCGCACCCGCTGGTGCGGCTCGGCATCTTCCGCAACGGCCGGGTCGCCCGGGCCAATGTGATCGCGTTCGCGATGGCCGGCGCGTACGGCGGCTTCCAGTTCGTGGTCACCCTCTACCTCCAGGACCTGCTCGGCTGGTCGGCCCTGGCGATGGCGCTCGGACTGCTCCCGGCCGGTGCGATGATCGCGCTCTCGGCGCCGTTCATGGGCCCGGTGGTGGACCGCTTCGGCACCGGCCGGCTGCTGCCGATCGGCCTGCTCGCCCTGGTCGCCGCCTTCGCGCTGTTCCTGCGGCTGGACGAGCACAGCTCGTACCCGGCGCTGGTGCTCCCGTCGATCGTCCTGCTGGGCGTCGGCTTCGCGCTGGCCTTCCCCTCGGTGAACATCGCCGCCACCGACGGGGTGGCCGACGAGGAGCAGGGGCTGGCCTCCGGGCTGGTGAACACCGCGATCCAGGTCGGCACCGCGGTCGTGCTGGCCGGCGCCACCGCGATCATCACCGCGGGCAACGGCGGCGGGACGAGTGCCCAGGCCCAGCTGGACGGCTACCGGCCCGCGCTGTTCTTCGTCACCGCGGTCGCGCTGGCCGGTCTGGTGATCGCCGTCGCCGGTGCCGTGCTGGACCGGCGGAAGAAGGCCACTCCCCCGTCCGTCCCGGACTATGATTATCCGTCAGCGGGCCGGGAAGACCTGGCTCAGCGGCGCGGCGAGATCCTCAGCAAGAGCTGACCCACAAGCACCGGACGGCCTCGGGGACCCCGGACAGCGGTCCCCGGCCGGAGTCCGGACCACGCCGTCGGGCAAGGCGCCGACTCTACCAAACCCCCGTGTTGGTAGGGCCGGCGCCTCCGTACGAACCGAACCGGACCGCCCGGCCGAGCGCCGGCCGCCGAGGTTCGGCCGCCGGCCCGGCCAGTATATTGGCCGCCAGCCAACGAACGTACGGAGCAGACACGATGGCACCTCGCGGGGATTCGGTCAATGAGGAGATGCGCCAGCGTTCCCGGCGACGCATCATGCGGGCCACCGTCGAACTGGTCGACCAGCGCGGCTACGCCGGCACCACGCTGACCGACATCGCCGAGCGGGCCGGGCTCGCGCGCGGACTGCTCTCCTACTACTTCGACGGCAAGCGGCTGCTGATGCAGTCCGCGACCCACCGGATGATGCACCAGGCGCTGACCGGCGCGCTCGGCGAACTGGACCCCGGAGCGGGCCCGGAGGCCCGGCTGGCCCGGGCCATCGACACGGTGCTCGGCCTGGCCATGGACCACCCGCGGGTGATGCGCTCGCACCTCGCGCTGATCCTCGACCCGGACACCGGCGCCTTCGTCCAGGACCCGGAGCAGCAGCGGCTCGGCGCCATCCTCCAGGGACTGCTGCGCGACTGGGGGGCGCCCGACCCGGCGGCCGAGCACGCGGTGCTGCGCAGCGCGCTGATGGGCGGCTGCATAGGCGTGCTGCTGCCCGGGGCCGAGCTCTCGCTGGCCCCGATCCGCGCCGACCTGTTCGGCCGCTACGGCCTGCCCTGGCACCTGGGCCGCCCGCCGCAGCCCCAGCCGCCGGAACGGGAGCGGCCGCCGGCCCGCGGCTGACCCGCGGCGGCCGGCGGCCGCCCCCCCGTCGTGCTCCGGTCGCCTCCCGGTCTCCCGGGCGCCTCCCGGCTCCCGCTCAGCGCTCCTTCAGGATCGAGGCCAGCAGGTCGATGGTGCGCTCGGGCGTGAGGCTGTCCACGCAGAGCCGCTCCATGACCTGGATGTAGGCGTCGACGTCGTCGCGCTTGTCCAGGTACAGCGCACTGGTCAGCTGCTCCAGGTAGACGACGTCCGCGAGGTCCTGCTCGGGGAAGCGCAGGATGGTGAACGCACCGGACTCACCGGCGTGCGCACCGAAGCGGAACGGCATGACCTGGATGACCACGTTGGCCTCCTCGGCGGCGTCGATCAGGTACTGGACCTGGCCGCGCATCACCTGGGGCCCGCCGACCGGCCGGCGCAGCGCGGCCTCGTCGATGACCGCCCAGAGCCGCGGGCTGTTGCCCTCGGTGAGCAGCTTCTGGCGGCGCATCCGCAGGCTGACCCTGCGCTCCACCTCCTCCTCGCTGATCACCGGCCGACTCTGGCCGAAAACCGCCCGTGCGTACTCCTCGGACTGGAGCAGGCCGGGGACGAACTGGACCTCGTAGGTACGGATGAGGGCAGCGGCCTCCTCCAGGCCGACATAGGTTTGGAACCAGCCCGGCAGGACGTCGTTGAAGCTGTGCCACCAGCCCGACTTGTTCGCCTCGCGGACCAGGCCGAGCAGTGCCTCGCGTTCGAGGCCGTCGTCCACGCCGTAGAGGCTGAGCAGGTCGGCGACGTCACGTTCCTTGAAGCTGACCCGGCCGAGTTCCATGCGGCTGATCTTGGACTCGGAGGCGCGAATCGCGTATCCCGCGTCCTCGCGGGTGATGCCGCGCGTCTCGCGGAGCCGGCGCAGCTGGGAGCCGAGGAGGATCCGGCGGACCATCGAGCCGCCGCCCGGCTGAACTGTGGTCATGCGGTCCTAACCTCCACCTAGGGCAAACAGCGCACAGTCTGCCATCAGTTGAGCGCTCACGGTGCCGATACTGACGGATGTTCCTATCAGTTCTGCGCTCCGCACACCAGGATGCACGTGCATCCGGCGCTTGCATATGCCATTTGAACGACTGCACGTGAATCGACTCTTGCATCTGCAGTGAGCGCAGAGCACGATGGTGCACGTGCACCTGCACATCCCTGGCAATCCCGCGGGCTCCGCGTCGACCCCACGCGCGATTCCGTGCACCGGCCCGGCAGCGCCCCCGCGCCTCCGGGCCCTCGTGCGCGCGCGCCTGGTCGAGGGGCGGCCGCGCGGCCGAGCGAGTCGGAGGTGACCGGCATGACCCCGGCGGGTCCAGCCGTGTCCGCCCCCTTATGGGAGGAGCTCTTCATGAGCACCGGAACGGCTTTGGCAGTCGACCCCCTAGTGGTCACCTGTACGCTCGCACCCCGCTATGAGGCCGTCAGAACCGCGCGCGACTTCGCCAGGACCGCCCTGCAGCGCTGGGGGCTGGGCGAGCTCTTCGACGATGTCGCGCTGGTCGCGTCCGAGCTGGTGACCAATGCGCTGCGGCACGCGATCGGCGCGTGCCCCACTGCGGCGGACGACTACGACTTTCCCACGTCGCCAGCCGCCGAGGGCCGGCTGCCGATCCGAATAAGCCTCGTGCACCGCGCGCCCCAGGTGGTCTGCGCGGTGAGCGATCCCAGCAGCACCGGCCCGGTGGCCCGGGAGGCGGACTTCGTGGCGGAGTCCGGCCGGGGCCTGCACCTGGTCGACTCGTTCAGCCGCTCCTGGGGCTGGCACCCGCTGGGCGGCGGCAAGGTCGTCTGGGCGCTGTTCGAGGCGGAACGGGCGCCGCTCCAGGCACCCGCCCCGGTGACGGAGTTCGGCGGACGGCACCGTCGTTCGGCCTGACGGACGACCGGTCAGGACGGGTACCCCGGCCGGCCACGGGTCCGGCGGTACGGCCCACGGAACCACCACAGCACGGCGAACGACACCCCGGTAGCGGCGACCGGCGGCCCTCGGGCAGCGGGCACCGGCAGCCCCCGGCGGTGGCGGCGACAGCCGTGGCGTTCCCGGCACACCCAGGGGCGCGGACCCCTGACGGGCGGCCCGGACGGCGTCCGCGGGACCGCACCCGGGGGATCACCGGGGCCGCAGAGGGGTCTCGGAGGGGACTCGGAGGGGACTCGCCCGGGCCTCACCTGGGCCGGAGAAAGACAAAGGCCGTCGTGGTGTCAGCACCCACGACGGCCCCCCGATGGTGAAGCCGGCGGCCGGTCAGACCGCCAGGTGGTCGAACTCCCCGTCCTTCGCCCCCAGGAGCAGTGCGGCGATCTCGGCCCGGGTGTAGATGAGTGCCGGACCGTCCGGGAAGCGCGAGTTGCGCATCGCCACCTCGCCCCCCGGCAGGGCGGCGAACTCGACGCAGTTCCCCTGGGAGTTGCTGTGCAGACTCTTCTGCCAGACCACACCCTCGAGATCGGTAGCGGCCATCCCGTTGTACGGGTCGTACGTGTCGTGCGTGTCGCGCGTGTCGTGCATAGAAATCTCCCGAAGAGCTCCGGAGTGGGTCGTTCAGCTCGGCGCCCCGGCCCCGGCCGAACGGACGGGCCGGCCCCGTACCGGCCCGGCACAACGCCTCACTTGACGCGATGATAGCTCCAGTGCACGTGCATCAGCACGGGACGTTGCAGGTGCACGGCCTTTTCGACACCGAACCGGAACTCTTCACAAGGCCCCCTACTGACGGTACGTAAACGGACATAGCTGACTGAATCGGCAAGCCGCCGATAACCGCCCGTAGGCGACCACCCGCCGATTGTTGATCTTCGAACGCCGGGAGTCGCCCTTCCGTGACGCTCCGTCAGCCCGTCCGCGCGCTGTGAGACATCTCACGCACGGAAGCCGCAACGCGGTTCCCGTTCCGGCGCATCTGACCGGGTAGCGGGAGAACCGTCGGCCTGGGGCCGGTTATGTCCGATTTTCGCAGTGGCCGCCCCTCCTGGTTCGGCAGCCGACTGCGGAGCGGGTGGGCCGATGTCCTACGATCTCCGCCATGAGCACCGCAGCCATCCCGGGCGCGCCACTGCCCGTCCGCACTCCAGGCTCCCGTGCGCGGGGGCGCCACCGCCGTCCCGAGCGCCCCGAGATCCCGGCCGGTTCCCCGGCCCTGCTGCTCGCCGTCCCCGCGGCCGCCGGGCCGGACTCCCGGTCCGTCGTCGAGGAGCTGCTGTCCATCGTCCGCAGCGAGCAGAACGGCGTCCGGACCATCGCCGGCTACCTCCCCTCCGGTGACGGCAACGCCGACGCGGACGACGAGCGCACCGTCGCCGAACTGCTGGCCGAGGCGGCCGGGGCGGGCCTGCCCGCGCCGGTCGTGGTGCCGCTGGTGCCCGGCCCGCACGACTTCCTCCCCGCGCTGCACGGGCTCGCCGCCGAGTACGGCGCCCCCGTCACCGACGCGCTGGGGCCGCACCCGCTGCTCGCCGAGGCCGTCCACGTCCGCCTCTCCGAGGCCGGGCTGGCCCGCGCCGACCGGGCCCGGCTGTTCGCCATCGCGACCGCCGCCGACGGCGTGGTGCTCACCACCGTCGGCGGGCAGGCCGCGGCCGACGCCGCCGGCATCACCGGCATGCTGCTGGCCGCCCGGCTCGCCGTGCCGGTCGTCGCCGCCGCGCTGGACGTACCCGGCTCGGTCGCCGACGCCGTCGCCCACCTCAAGGAGATGGGCGCCCAGAACCCGGCGCTCGCCCCGCTGGTGATCGGCCCTGAGGCGGACGCCGAGCTGCTCGCCGCGGCCGCCGAGGAGTCGGGCTGCCCGTCGGCCGCGCCGCTGGGCGCGTACCAGGCGGTCGGCCAGCTGGTCGCCTCCACCTACCTGGCCGCGCTGCCGGCCGCCGACCCCGGGGCCGCCGACCAGGCCGGCCCCGCGGAGGAGGACGGTCCGCGCGCCGGCGGGCGGCACGCCGCCCAGTAGCACCCCCGTGCGAAGGGCCCGGAACGGACGCACCGTTCCGGGCCCTTCTCCGTTCCTAGCGGCCCACCCGGGTGGTGGGCGCGGCGGCGTCCTTCAGTCTGAGCGCCGGCAGGCTCACCGGCCGCGACTGGCCGGCCAGGGTGGGCACCACGGCCGCGGCGGCGTTCCACTGCGGCCGGGCGGTGCCCTCCTCGCCCGCCCGGCGCACCTGGAGCACCTCGGTGGACCCGGCCCGGCGCAGCAGGATGTTCTTGGGCGGCCCGGCCTCCGGGTCGAGCCACAGCTCGTTGCCGCCGAACTCGCAGTCCAGCACCAGCAGGTCGTCCGGTTTGCCGTCGGCCCCGGCCCGGAAGGCGACCCCGGCCCGGCGGTAGCCGGTGAAGCGGCAGCGGCTGAAGGTGACGGACTCCCCGGCGAGCTCGTGCCGGGCGGTGGAGACCGCGAAGTCGCTGCGGCCGGCGGCGTCGATCAGCAGCCCGTCGAAGACGGTGCCCTTGTCCCGGCCGAGCGAGTGCAGCGCCACTCCCCCGCCCGCGTTGCCGTACAGCACGCTCGCCGTGTAGTCGAAGTCGTTGAGGTAGGCGCCGTGCTCGATGCCCCAGCCGCCGTTGTGGTAGGCCGCGAACTCGGTGACCACGTGGTGGTGCCTGGCGTTCAGCCAGACGAAGATCCCGTCCTGGAGGTTGTTGTGGGCCAGGCAGCGCTGGAAGGTCCACACGCCCTCGCTGTTCTCCGGCCACTCGAAGCCCGAGGCGCCGTTGGCCCCCTGGACGCCGACCGCCACGCAGTCCAGCGCCTTGCCGCCGGTGCCCGCGCCGAGGTTGAAACCGGTCAGCCGGTAGGCCCGGGGGTTGGGTTCGAGCAGGGTGCGGGAGGCGACGCAGGACTCGTAGACGATGTCGTCGGACGGCTGCTGGGGGGTGCGGGTGTCCAGCGGGCCGTCCCACCAGTAGGCGTCCTCCCACGTCTCGTGGCTGATGCAGGCGCGGAAGGTGATGCCGTGGCTGGCGTGCGGGACGTAGGCGTGGCTGCCGGCGTCGCGGACGACCACGCCCTCGACGACGGTGCCGCGGGTGGTGTCGCCGAGCCGGTGGAAGTGCAGGCCGTAGCGGCCGAGCACCGGCGCGGTGACCGGGGCGGCGCCGTCCGGGCCCTTCCAGGTCTCCTTGGTGTCGGCGCGCGGGCCGACCCAGCGCAGCGCGGTGTGCCGGACGTCGGCGCGCCGGGAGCTGGTGAGGTGGACGTGGGTGCGGCCCTCGGCGGTGCCCTCGACCCGGACGCTGCGGGTCAGGTTGAGCACCTCGGCGCCGGCGGTGACGCCCCCTCCGGCGGCGACCCCGGGGTGGGCGTGGCGGAGCGGGGCGTTCAGGGTGACGGTGGTTCCGCTGACGGACCGGATGGTGACGAGGTCGTAGGCGGCGGAGAAGCCGTCCTGGTCGGGCGGGCCGGTCGGGGTGACGGCGAGTTCGTCGCCGGGCAGCCAGCCGGCGGGCGGGGCGGCCAGCTCGACGGCGGTGTCGCCGGCCGCGAGTCCGCCCCCGGCGCGGACCCAGGCGGTCTTGGCGGCGCCGTCCAGCCGCAGGTAGCCGGCGCCGGTGACCCAGAGGCCGACGTCGGTGTCGACCACCTTCATGCCGTCGCCCTGGAAGCGCTTCTCGTCGACGGCGGGGAAGCGCAGGGTGTGGACGTGGTCGCCGTCGGGGGCGAGGGCGAGGGTGCCGCGGACCTCGACGTTGCCGGCGGCGGCGAGGGTGACGGTGCGGTCGGCGGCGAAGGTGAGCGCGCCGCCCGGCTCGACCAGCAGGGAGCCGACCTCGGCGTCGGTGTCGAGCAGCACCCGGTCGGTGATCCGCACGGCGCTGCGCGGGCCGGGCGGGCCGCCGCCCCAGCCGGCCCGGTCGGACCAGCGGCGCCCGCTCTGGTCGACGGTGGGTGCGGGGGCGGGCTGCTCGGGGGCCGCGCCGCCCGGCGGGGAGCCGCCGTGGCCGTCGGGGCCCATCGGGCCGGCCGCCTCGGTCGGGGTCGTGCCGATGGCGGCGGCCGGGGTGACGAGCCGGGTCTCGCCGGTCAGCGAGCGGCGCAGGATCTCCTCGCCGCTGATCGCCGCGAAGGCGGTGCCGACGGCGAGCCAGCGCAGTAGTGCCCGGCGGGTCAGGTGAGTTCGGGATGGTTCGGGTTGGATGTCCGCTCTGCGGTGCTTTGCCCGGCGATGCGCTCCACGCGGCCGGGCGGCCGGACGGGAGGCGTCCGGCTCCTCGTCGATGCCCATCGGTGCGTAGCCCTCTCCCGAGACGGCTGCGGCGCGTCGGCGCGGTGCCGACGCTCTGAAGCATAGGCAGTTGCGTTGGCCGCGACCGGCGTTGCGGGAAATCGGTCATTTCTGATCATGAAGGACAGTCGTTCGGCGGCGTTTTCGTAAACCGTGACGAGCGTCACACATGTTTGCGGTTTGAACGCGCCTCTGCTTAACGTGCTCCCCGTTCGTGGCCACACGGACCCAGCACGTCCGCGACGCCGAGTCCTGCCGTCGGGCGCGCTGGCAGCGCAATGCACCACGGCAGGAGCGGGGGAACCACAGGTAGTTCGCCCAGGACCGGTCCTTCGGGCCGGCCCCGGGCTAGGGGTGAAGCCGCGTCCACAGCGCGGCCGGGCAACTCCAGCCCGAATCCGACAGCTCACCTCGCAGGCGTGGGAGAGGACCGCGTCTTCATGCTGCCCACCAACGGCACCCGCCTGTCCGGCCGTACCCGTCGCGCGATCGCCGCCCTCGGCGTCGCGGGCATCGGTCTCACCGTCCCCTGCCTGACCTCCGGCACCGCCTCCGCCGCCTCCGTCGCCACCTGGGACAAGGTCGCCCAGTGCGAGAGCGGCGGCAACTGGAGCATCAACACCGGCAACGGCTTCTACGGCGGCCTCCAGTTCACCAGCTCCACCTGGGCGGGGTTCGGCGGCACCGCGTACGCCGCGCGCGCCGACCTGGCCACCAAGGACCAGCAGATCGCGATCGCCGAGAAGGTCCTGGCCGTGCAGGGCCCCGGCGCCTGGCCGGTCTGCTCGGTCAAAGCCGGCCTGACCAAGGGCGGCACCCCGGCCGCGGTGGACACCTCCGCCTCCGCCGCCGCCGAGCCGGCCGCCCCGGCCCGGACCCCCGCCCCGGCCGCCAAGCCCGCCGAGAAGCCCGCCGCCCAGCAGCCGGCCGCCAAGCCCGCCGCCGAGCCGCAGGCCCAGGCCCCGGCCGCCACGACCACCGCCCCCGCCGCCGAGCAGCGCCAGGACGGCCGGCAGTGGCGTCAGCAGGCCGGCCAGCAGGGCGCCGGGGCCTACACCGTGGCCGCCGGCGACTGGCTGTCCACCATCGCCGACGAGCAGCACGTCCAGGGCGGCTGGCAGCGCCTGTACGAGCTCAACCGCGCCACCCTGGCCGACGGCCCGCACACCATCTACCCGGGCCAGCGGCTGACCCTGGGCGACCGCGCCGACGGCCGGGACTTCGACTGGTTCAACCGCGCCGACAGCGGTACCCGGGCCCCGGCCGCCCGGCCGCAGAACCAGGCCCAGGCCCCCGCCGCCAAGCCGGCGGCCGAGCCCGCCGCGCAGGCCGAGACCCCGGCCCCGGCCCAGACCGCCACCGGCAGCATGGCCGCCGCCGTCTCCTTCGCCCAGTCGAAGGTCGGCCAGGCCTACGTCTACGGCGGCACCGGCAACGGCGGCTGGGACTGCTCCGGCCTGACCCAGGCCGCGCTGCGCGCCGCGGGCGTCTCCGTCCCGCGCGTCGCCGCCGACCAGGCCGCCGCGTCCACCCACGTCCCGCTGGACGCCCTCAAGCCGGGCGACCTGCTGTTCTGGTCCAACAACGGCAAGGACTCCGGCGTCTACCACGTCGCGCTCTACATCGGCGACGGCAAGTACGTCGAGGCCGCCAACCCGAAGTCGGGCGTGCGCGTCCAGACGGTCGCCAACTGGGCCCCGGACTTCGCCGGCCGGGTCTGATCCCGCCGCTCCGCGGCCCCCGGGGAGGAGCCGGTCGCTCCTCCCCGGGG
>NZ_JBHVER010000186.1:0-16537 GCF_042802195.1 Kitasatospora sp. NPDC057500
CGGCGCCCATATCCGTACCGGTGCCCGCGCCCTCAACTGTGCGGCAGCCCAGCTCAGTTGGAGTCAGTTGGAGTCGGTCGGGGTCAATTGGGGCTGCCGAGTTCCTTGGCGGCCTCGGTGAGGTCCTTGGCGGTGTCGATGGCCCGCCAGTAGACGCCCTGCGGCAGCTGGTAGCCCGCCAGTCGCTTGCCGCGGGCCAGCTGCGGGAAGGTGGTCCGCTCGTGGTCGCCGACGTCCGGCAGCAGCTCGGCGAACTCCGGGCTGAACACGTAGAGGCCCGCGTTGATGAGGAACGGCGAGGGCGGGGCCTCGATGAAGTCCAGCACATTGCCGAACTGGTCGGTCTCCACGGCACCCCAGGGGATCCGCGGACGGGCCAGCGCGAGGGTGGCGACGGCGTCCCGCTCGTGGTGGAAGGAGGCCATGTCGCGCAGGCTGAACCTGGTCCAGATGTCGCCGTTGGTGGCGTACCAGGGCTCGTCGGGGCGGGGCAGCGCCTTGGCGGCGTACTTGAGGCCGCCGCCGCGGCCGAGCGGCTCGGCCTCGACCACCGTGCGGACCCGCAGCGGCAGGTCGGCCTTGTCGAGCCAGTCCTCCAGCACGTCGGCGAGGTGGCCGCAGGAGATGACCGCGTCGGTGACGCCCTCGGAGGCGAGCCAGGCCAGCTGGTGGCCCAGGATCGGGGTGCCCGTGCCGGGGATCTCGACCAGCGGCTTGGGGCGGTCGTCCGTGTAGGGGCGCAGCCGGGAGCCCTGGCCGCCGGCCAGGATGACGGCCTGGGTCACCGGCACCGGGCCGGAGGCGGCGGGGGCGTGCGGGGGAGCGGCCGTGGGGCCGGAGTCAGCGCTCATGGCTGAACAATAGGCGCACCCGCCCCGGCGGTTGCGCCGCCGTCCGCCCGGCCCGGCCCGGCCCGGTCAGCCCGGGGCCGC
Organism: Kitasatospora sp. NPDC057500; assembly: GCF_042802195.1. Classification (NCBI taxonomy): domain Bacteria; kingdom Bacillati; phylum Actinomycetota; class Actinomycetes; order Kitasatosporales; family Streptomycetaceae; genus Kitasatospora; species Kitasatospora sp. NPDC057500. The sequence goes on from NZ_JBHVER010000186.1 coordinate 933, forward strand.
CCGGTCCGGTCAGCCCGGGGCCGCCCGGTCCGGTCAGCCCGGGGCCGCCCGGTCCGTTCGGGTCGGCCCGGGTCAGCTCGCCGCGCCGGCGGCGAACGAGCCGTCGCAGACCGGGCGGGCGAAGGAACGGGCCCGCTGGACGTCGCCCTGGTACTTGCGCACCGCGGCCTTGCCCAGCTCGGTGGCGAGCGAGGAGCAGTACGGCGTGAGCGCGGGCTGCTCGCGCATCGAGCGCTCCAGCAGGTCGAGCGCGCTGCCCGGGTTGTGGGCGCGCAGCTCGTCCAGGACCGCGACGCGCAGCGCGTCCTGCGGGGCGAGCCCGTCCTGGGGCTGCCCGGTGCCCGCCGTCCGGCCGATCCCGGCGCCGTCCCCGCTGGACGCCGCCACCACCTGCTGGTGCAGCGAGGTCGGCGGGGCCCACGGCACCCTGGTCACGGCGAGGGTGCCGGTGGTCACCAGGACGACGGGCAGGGCGAGGGCGATGGTCTGGCCGATGCGGCGAACTAGCTGCTTCACGCACAGGAGCGTAGCGGTGCGTAGGGTGCTGCTCGCCCTCCGTCACACCATCGGGTGACACGGTTCCCGGGTTCCTCCCGGCGCCGTGTTGACGGCCGTCACCCGTCGGGGTGGCCGGGAACGGCGGGAGCCCCGCCGGACCGGGTGACGGTCCGACGGGGCTCCGCGGTGGAGCGGGTGCCTCAGCTGGAGAGGCGGGCGCCGGTGCTGGTGGAGAAGACGTGGGTCTCGTTGGCGATCGGCACCACGTGGATGGTCTCGCCGCGGGCCGGGATCTGGCGGCCGTGCACGCGGACGACCAGCTCCTTGTCCTCGCCGCCGATCTTGGTGGTGCCGTACACGAAGCCGTCCGAGCCGAGCTCCTCGACCACGTTGACGGTCACGGCCACGCCCTCGATGCCGCCGCCGGGGACGATCTCGAAGTGCTCCGGGCGGACGCCGACGGTCACGGTCTTGTCGGTGCCGGCGCCGGCCAGGTCCTCGCGCGAGATGTTGACGACCGAGCCGCCGAACTTCACGCCGCCGTCGACCAGCGGCACCTCGACCAGGTTCATCGCGGGCGAGCCGATGAAGCCGGCGACGAAGAGGTTGGCGGGCTTGTCGTACATGTTGCGCGGGGTGTCGACCTGCTGCAGGATGCCGCTCTTCAGGACCGCGACCCGGTCGCCCATGGTGAGCGCCTCGGTCTGGTCGTGGGTGACGTAGACCGTGGTGATGCCCAGGCGGCGCTGGAGGCCGGCGATCTGGGTACGGGTCGAGACGCGGAGCTTGGCGTCCAGGTTGGACAGCGGCTCGTCCATCAGGAAGACCTGCGGCTCGCGGACGATCGCGCGGCCCATCGCGACGCGCTGGCGCTGGCCGCCGGAGAGCGCCTTCGGCTTGCGGTCCAGGTACTCCGTCAGGTCGAGGATCTTGGCGGCCTCCTCGACCTTGGTGCGGATCTCCGACTTGTTGACGCCGGCGATCTTGAGCGCGAAGCCCATGTTCTCCGCGACGGTCATGTGCGGGTACAGCGCGTAGTTCTGGAACACCATCGCGATGTCCCGGTCCTTCGGCGGCAGGTGGGTCACGTCGCGGTCGCCGATCCGGATGGCGCCGCCGTTGACGTCCTCCAGGCCGGCCAGCATGCGGAGGCTGGTCGACTTGCCGCAGCCGGAGGGGCCGACCAGGACGAGGAACTCGCCGTCGGCGATCTCCAGGTCCAGCGCGTCGACCGAGGGCTTGGTCGCCCCGGGGTAGACACGGGTCGCCTTGTCGTACGTCACAGAAGCCATGGCTGTGCTCTCCTTCACCGGCAGGAACGTGCCGGACGATCCGAGTAAAGGGCGGGTGGTGCCGATTCCACCGGCCCGCCCAAGTGGTCTGAACCACTGAGCGAACCGACTCCCGGCGACGCTACCTGCGCGTCCGCCGCTTGTCAGCCCCCGGCCGCCCCGATTTCGGCATCGGTTCCATCACGCCGCCCCCGCCCGTCCAGCCCCCGGATATCCCCCCACCGCCCGCGCCCCGCCCGGTAGACTGCCCCAGGTGCCGCCGTGACCTCGTCGCGGACGGTCACCATGCCTCCTTAGCTCAGCTGGCCAGAGCACCGCTCTTGTAAAGCGTAGGTCGTCGGTTCGAATCCGACAGGGGGCTCCGCAGGTCCCGCCACGAAGGCCCCCCGGCACGCAGCCGGGGGGCCTTCGTCGTTCCGTCAGGGCCGTGCCGGACGGAGCCGGCGGAGGGTGTGGGCGGGGGCGTGGGCGGTGAGGAGTTCGGCGGCGCGGCGGTAGGAGAGGCGGGCGCGGTGGGTGTGGGGGCAGCGGTCGGCGGCGGGGGTGGCGGCCGGGGCGCGGCGGGTGGTGAGGAAGAGCGGGCCGGTGGTGCGGCCGGCCAGGAGGAGGGGGAGCAGTCGGGCGGTGGCGGCCTGCCAGGTCAGCGGCGGGGCCGGGGGGCGGGTGCGGCGGCGGGGGAGGTCGAGGTCGTCGGCGTCGAGGGCGAGGACGGTCTCGACGGGGGCGCCGCTCTCGTGCAGGAGGCGCCAGAGGACCTGTTCGCGCAGCGGGACGCGCAGGGCGAACAGGGCGCGCAGTTCGTCGGGAGTGAGCGGGGCGGGGCCGGTGCCGGGGAGGGAGCGGGGGCGCAGGCCGTCGGAGGGGTCGGTGCGGATCCAGCCCTGTGCGCGCCACCAGGCGAGGGCGGCGCGCAGGGTGGAGAGTTCGCGGTTGAGGGTGCGCGGGTCGGTGTCGTGGGAGCGGAGGTCGACGGCGGCGCGCAGCCGGGCGGCGGCCTCGGGGTGGTCGAGCAGGGCGAGCGGCAGGACGGGCGGTTGGGCCCGGCGCCGTTCGGGCCCGGTGGGGGCGGGGCGGTCGGCGAGTGCCCAGGCCCAGGTGCGCAGGGCGATCCGGTAGACGCGGCGGGAGCCGTCGCCGAGCCCGGAGGCGGTCAGGTAGTGCTCGACGGCGACCGCGTACTCGACCGGGGGGAGGGGCGGCATTCTGGCCTGCTTTCCGCAGTAAACGATGGAACTCCGGGGTCGGGGAAAGAATAGTCGGATGCGCAGTAAACGGCAGGTGGTAGCGGGTTTTTGAGGGTTTTTACTGCGGCAGTCGGAGGCGTGCCGGAAATTGAGGTGGAAAGGCTCAGGTTTTTTCTCCGGAAAGTCTTGTCGGCGGTTCCCGCCCGTGGGCAGACTGGGCGACCATGACAGGGGAGACGGGGCGGATTGCGGCCCGCCGTCGACGGCTGGGCAGCCGTCTGGCGGTGCTGGGCGAGCGCGATTTCAGGTGGTTCTTCATCGGGTACGCGACCTCGCTGCTCGGGTCCTCCATGGCGCCGGTCGCGGTGGCCTTCGCGGTGCTGGACGGCGGGGGCGGCGGGACGGACCTGGGCTGGGTGATGGCCGCCCGGATCCTGCCGATCGTGCTGGTGATGGTGGCCGGCGGGGTGGTCGCGGACCGGCTGGGCAGCCGGCGGGTGATGCTGGCGGCGGACGTGCTGCGCTGCGGGGTGCAGGGGGCTTTCGCAGCGCTGCTGGCCACCGGGCACGCGTCGCTGCCGGTGATGGTGGTGCTGGTCGCCGTCTGGGGGCTGGGCGAGGGGGTGTTCCTGCCGGCGCTGGGCGCGCTGGTGCCCTCCCTGGTGCGCCGGGAGGAGCGCCTGCCGGACGCCAACACCCTGCTGGGGCTGGCGCGTTCGGTGTCCACGGTGGCCGGTCCTGCGCTCGCCGGGGTGATCACGGCGGGGTTCGGCCCGGGCGCGGTGCTGCTGATCGACGCGGTGACGTACGGGATCGGCGCGCTCGCGCTGGCCCGGCTCACCACGGCGGCACCGGCCGGTCCGGACGGCGGGGAGGGCTCGCTGCCGGCCGATCTGCGGGACGGCTGGGGCGAGTTCCGCTCCCGGCGGTGGCTCTGGGTGACCACCGTGCAGATGGGGCTGTTCAACCTGTTGGTCTGGGCGCCGTTCCTGGTGCTGGGGCCGCTGACCGCGCAGCGCGAGCTGGGCGGGGCGCGGGCCTGGGGGCTGGTGATGGGCGTGTACGGGGTGGGCGCGGTGCTGGGTGGGCTGCTGATGCTCGGGCGCCGGCCCGGCCGACCGCTCGCGGTGGCGACGGTGGCGGGCTTCGGGTGGGCGCTGCCCTCGGCGGCGCTCGCGGCCGGGTCGCCGCTGGGCTGGACGGCCGCGGCGGCGCTGGTGGCGGGGGCCGGGTCGGCGGTCTGCGGCTCGCTGTACGAGTCGACGCTGCAGAGCTGGGTGCCGACCGAGGTGCTGGCCAGGGTGACGGCGTTCGGCGGGCTGGGCGCGTTCGTGCTGGGGCCGCTGGGCCTGGCGGCGGCCGGTCCGCTGGCCGACCGGGTGGGGGTGGCGGCCGTGCTGGCCTTCGGCGCGGGGTGGCAGCTGCTGGCCGGGGCGGCGGTGCTCATGGTGCGCGACGTGCGCGGCCGGAGCTGGGCGGAGCCGGACGGGGCGCCGCCGCCGGAGGCCGAGGAGGCGGCCCCGGCCGCGGCGGGTGCCGGGTGAGGCGGGCGGTCGTACGGTGGAGGGGTGTGGGGGGGCGAACGGAGGAGGCAGGACATGCCCGGTTCTCTCACCATCAGCCACCACGAGGCGGCCGCGTCGCTGGACCACTCGGACGCCGTGCGGCTCGCCGCCGTCCTGGACGAGCTCGCCTACCTGCTGGGGATCCCGGGGCCGAACCGGATCAACGAGACCCAGCTCGCCGCCCTGTGCGAGGGGCGGGCCCCCGACCGCGCCGAGCTGGCGCGCTGGTCGCGGGGGCTCGCCGCGGAGCTGAGGGGCCGGCGCCCCTGACCCCGGCCGCGTCGGAGCACCCGCAGGACCCGCCGTACGATGGCGCGCGGGGCGGGTGGTCCGCGCGCGCCGTGGAGGACGTGGGGGAAGACGTGGGGGAAGACGTGGCAGAGCGTACGGCGGCGCCGATGTCCTGGCTGACGGTGGACACCCCGCTGCCGAGCGGCCCGCTGCACGTCGCGGTGACCGCGCAGGGCGTGGCGGCCGTCGGCTACCTCGGCCGGGAGGGTGAACTCCCGCGCTGCGCCGACGAGTCGAAGATCGCCGCGGTGACCGTCCGGGTCGGCGAGTACCTCGCGGGCCGCAGCCGGCGGTTGGACCTGCCGATCGACTGGAGCCTGAGCACCGGCCCGCACCGGGCGGTGCTGCAGGCGCTGCTGCGCGAGGTGCCGTTCGGGCAGACCATCACCTACGGCGAACTCGCCGTCCGCAGCGGGGTGTTCGGCGAGGTCGAGGAACCCGGGCTGGCGGCCAGGACGGTCGGGCAGATGATGGCCGCCAACCCCGTCGCGCTGCTGGTGCCCTGCCACCGGGTGGTGGCGGCGGACGGGATCGGCGGCTTCGGCGGCGGCCGGGTCGGGATCGACGTGAAGCGCTGGCTGCTCACCCTGGAGGGTGTGCTGGAGCCGACGCTGGACTGGAACGGGCCGCTGTAGCCGGTGGTCTGACGACCGGTCAGTGCACCAGGACGGATTGGGAGAGCACCGGCTGGATCCCCGAGACGAGGGTGTACTCGATGCCCGCCGGATCCTCGGTCCACTCGGTGTCCGGGCGCTCGCCGAGTGCCAACTGCACGGCGTTCCAGGGCAGGTTGAGGCCGCACAGCCGCAGCTGGTGCAGCCCGCCGGAGGGCCGGGTGTTGACGTCGATGACCACCGGCTCGCCGTTCAGGTGCCGGAACTGGACGTTGGACAGGTACGCCATCCCGGTGGCCTCGACCAGGCGGCGGGCGGGCTCCAGGTAGCGGGGCGCGGTGGTGAAGCTGCGGCGGCGCCGGTGCTTGCTGCGGCCGACGGCCGCGAGCAGGGTGCCGTCCAGGTCGGCGAGGCAGTCCACGGAGACCTCGGGCCCTTCCAGGTAGGGCATGACCAGCAGGTCGGTGGCGGCGTCCGGGTCCTCGTGGGCCGCCCGGTCGAGTGCGGCGGCCACCTGGTCGACCTGGACGCGGCTGTCCCAGCCGGCCAGCCGGTGCAGTCCGAACGGCTCGCGGGTGAGGACCCGGAAGCCCTCGCCCCCGGCGCCGGCGGCGGGCTTGAGGCAGGCGGTGAGGCCGGCCGACTCGATCCGGTCGACGGCCGCGACCAGGTCCCCGGCGGTGCGCACCAGCCACCAGGGCGGGGTGGGCAGTCCGGCGTCGGCCATCGCCGCGTAGCCGTCCGCCTTGCTCTCGAAGGCGGCGATCGCGGTGGCGGGCGGGCAGGCGAGGGCGGTGCCGACGGCCTCGAACTCCTTGCGGTGCAGGGATATCGCGAGCTGGTGCAGCCGGGGCACGAAGACGTCCACGCGGTGGCGGGCGCAGTGGTCGAGGGCGAAGGCGACGTAGGCGTCGGGGGTGAGGTCGGCGGGTTCCAGGCCGGCGGTGTCGGCGGCGGCGAGGACGGGGGAGTCGGGGTCGACATGGGTCGCGTGGACCCGGACCGGGCGCGGGGCGGCGCGCAACTGTTCGATGAAGAACACGTTCTCGGCGTACGTGCGGTTGAGCCAGACGATGACGGGGGCGCTCATGGGGCCTCCCAGGGCAGGGGTGAACGAGGGAAGGGCTGTCTCGCGGCCGCGCTCGTCCAGTGGCCCGTGGCCCTTTGAGGTGGCACCTTAGCGGCATCTCGAGCGGCCCCGAACGCGGGGTGGGCCTGCCGCGCACCGGCCGGGGAGGCGAACCGGACCGTCCCATTCCGGAAAAAATTAGATCACTTGATCGAATTGATATCGATCAGACATTCTATTCGTACTATTTTTTCGGTTATCCCGACCACTCGAAAGAGTGATTGCGGAGGCCCTTCGCATGGGACCACCATGATTGTTGCAAGTTGCAAGGCGACACTTCATCGGGTACGGGCACGCGAAGGGCTTCCTATGTCGACCGAAACCAACGTCGGTATTCCTGCACCGGGCGGTGAAGCACAGGCCCGGGACCAGCAGAGTCTTGCCACCGCCGCCGCGCGGAACCTCGCGACGACGACCAAGTCCGCGCCGCAGATGCAGGAGATCAGCCCCCGTTGGCTGCTCAGGACGCTCCCCTGGGTCCAGGTCTCGGCCGGCACCTACCGGGTCAACCGCCGGCTGCGCCACGCCGTCGGCCGCGGCCGGGTCGGCTTCGACCGGACGGGCAGCGAGGCCCGGATCCTGGCGCCGACCCTGCGCGAGGTGCCGGTGCTGCGCGGCTTCCCGGACGACGCGGTCCTGGAGGAACTGGCCGGGCGCTTCGTCCAACGCGAGTTCTCCGCGGGTGAGGTCCTGGTCTCGGCGGGAGCGCCGATCGACGAGGTCTTCATCATCGCCTACGGCAAGCTCAGCCGCCTCGGTACCGGCAAGTACGGCGAGGAGGCCGTCGTCGGCTCGGTGGCCGACGGCGACCACTTGGGCGACGAGGTGCTCCAGCAGGAGAACGCCACCTGGGCGTACTCCGTCAGGGCGGAAACCGCGGGCACCGCGCTGTCCCTCCGGTGGTCCGCCTTCCAGGAGCTCGCCGACCGCTCCGAGGCGCTCCAGCTGCAGGTCATGGAGTACCTGGCCGGGTTCCAGCAGCCGCAGAACAAGCACGGCGAGGCGGCCATCGACCTCTCCGCCGGCCACCACGGCGAGTACGAGCTGCCCAGCGCCTTCGTCGACTACGAGCTCAAGCCGCGCGAGTACGAGCTGAGCGTCGCCCAGACCGTCCTCAAGGTGCACACCCGCGTCGCCGACCTCTACAACCAGCCGATGAACCAGACCGAGCACCAGCTCCGGCTGACCATCGAGGCCCTGCGCGAGCGCCAGGAGCACGAGCTGGTCAACAACCCCGAGTTCGGCCTGCTCGCCAACGCCGACTACGACCAGCGCATCCAGACCCACTCCGGCCCGCCCACCCCGGACGACATGGACGAGCTGCTCAGCCGCCGCCGCAGCACCAAGCTCTTCCTGGCCCATCCGCGGGCCATCGCCGCGTTCGGCCGCGAGTGCAACCGGCGCGGCCTCTACCCGGACACCGTCGAGGTGCAGGGCCGCCGGGTGTTCGGCTGGCGCGGGGTGCCGGTCCTCCCGTGCAACAAGATCCCGATCGTCAACGGGAACACCACCTCGATCCTCGCCATGCGCACCGGCGAGGAGAACCAGGGTGTCATCGGTCTGCACCAGACCGGAATTCCCGATGAAGTCGAGCCGAGCCTTTCGGTGCGGTTCATGGGAATCAGCGAGAAGGCCATCATTTCCTATCTGGTGAGCGCCTACTACTCCGCCGCGATTCTGGTGCCGGACGCCGTCGGCGTCCTGGAGAACGTCGACATCGCGCACCGCTAGGGCCGACCGCGGCAGGGCCGGCCCGACCCCGGGCCGGCCCGTCGCACCACCAAGGGGGAGGACCCATGGGAATGTTCACGCTGGAGCGCGACCATCGCGAGGGGCACGAGGCGCAGGACGTCCTCGCGCGCGCCCGCACCCTGGTCGACCCGGTGCTCCGGGCGGCCGTGGACTCGCTGCCCGGCACCATGCGCAGGGTCGCCGGCTACCACTTCGGCTGGTGGGAGGCGGACGGCTCGCCGTCGACCGCCTCCTCCGGGAAGGCCATCCGGCCCGCCCTGGTGCTCGCCGCCACCCAGGCGCTGGGCGGCGACCCCGCCGCGGCCACCGCCGCCGCGGCCGCCGTCGAACTGGTGCACAACTTCACGCTGCTGCACGACGACATCATCGACCGCGACGAGACCCGGCGGCACCGCCCCACCGCCTGGCTGGTGTTCGGCACCACCGAGGCCATCCTGGCCGGGGACGCCATGCACTCGCTGGCGCTGCGCCTGCTCGCCGAGGACGGCCACCCGGCCGCGGGGGACGCGGTGCGCCGGCTGGCCGACTGCGTGGTGGAACTCTGCGAGGGCCAGCAGATCGACTGCGCCTTCGAGCAGCGCAACGACGTCTCGCTGACCGAGTGCCTGGCGATGGCCGAGGCCAAGACCGGCGCGCTGCTCGGCGCCGCCTGCGCGATGGGCGCCCGGTACGCGGGCGGCTCGGAGGCGGCGGCCAAGGCGATGGACGGCTTCGGCCGGGAGATCGGCCTGGCGTTCCAGCTGATCGACGACCTGATCGGCATCTGGGGCGACCCGACCGTCACCGGCAAGCCGGTCGGCGCGGACCTGCTGGTCCGCAAGAAGTCGCTGCCGGTGGTCGCCGCGCTGGGCTCCGGGACGTCCGACGGGGCCCGGCTCGCCGAGCTGTACGCGCTGGAACGGCCGCTCACCGGCGAGGAGCTGGCGATCTGCGCGGCCGCCGTCGAGGGCGCCGGGGGGCGGGCCTGGGCGCAGGGCGAGTCCTGCGACCGGATGGCGGCGGCGATGACCCAGCTGGCGCTCGCGGTGCCCGAGCCCTCGGCCGCCGACGAACTGCTCGCGCTCGCCGAACTGGTCACCCGCCGCACCCACTGAACCGCACCCACAGAACCGCACCCTTTGAGCCGCACCGCCGGGGCCGGCCTCCGCCGGGGGAGCGGGGCCGGCCGCGCCCTCCCCGTCGGGCGGGGCCGGCCCGGTCAGCGCGCCGGGGCCGACGCGTCCAGCAGCCGCCGTTCCTTCGCCGGTTCGATGCCGTGCAGGATCCGGCCCCGCTTGCGCCCGTCCGGCTCGGTGTCGTCCGACGACCCGCGCCGCCGCAGCCACTCCCAGGTGTCCCGGGCGGTGTCGGCGAAGGGCCGGCACCGCAGCCCGGCCGCCTCGGCCCGCCCGGTGTCGGCCAGCCAGGTGCCCGCCGACTCCGGCAGGTCGGGCAGCCACAGCGGCAGCTCGCTCCACGGTCGGACGCTGTCCGGCCCCTCGGCGGTCAGCGGCCCGTCCGCGACCCAGGCCAGCTCGGTGTCCGCACCGCCCGCGACCTCGGCGCAGCCCGTCAGGAACTCCCCGAAGGTGAGCCGTCCGGGTGGCGCCGTGGTGATGAACCGGCCGGCCGTGCCCGCCGTCAGCAGGTCCAGCCCGAAGGCCGCGAAGTCCCGGACGTCGATCAGCTGCACCGGCCGTCCCGGCTCCCCGGGCGCCAGCACCCGCCCGCCCCGGGCCATCCGCTCCAGCCACCACGGCAGCCGCCCGCCCTGCTCGTACGGGCCGATCAGCAGTCCGCTGTTGAGGATCAGCGTGCGTTCGGCGCCGAAGTGCTCCAGGACGGCACGCTCGCAGCCGGCCTTGAGCGCGGTGCTGAACTCCTGCCCGGGCGGGGTGTCGGCCGGGCAGGGGTGCAGCGGGGAGGTCTCGTCGACCACCCGGGCGGGCCAGTCGGCGAAGGCGTGGACGGAGGAGATCAGGGTGTAGTGGCCGGCGTGCCCGCGCAGCAGCCGGGCGGAGTCCGCAGCCTGGGCGGGCTGCTGGGCCGAGGTGTCGACCACGGCGTCCCAGTGCCGTCCCCCGGTCGGCCGAGCCAGGTCCCCGGGCGTGTCACGGTCGCCGCGGACCGCCTCCACACCGGGCAGGTCGGCGGCCGTGCGGCCGCGGTTGAAGGTGGTGACCTCGTGGCCGCGGGCGAGCGCCTCGGAGGCGAACGCCCGCCCCAGGAAGGACGAGCCGCCGAGCAGAAGGATCTTCATACCGGCAAGGCTGTCCCGCCCCCTTCCCCCGCATGCGGTCGTTCGCCGTGGGCGGAGGCCGCCCAGTCGGCCGGGTCCAGTCCGCCGGGCCCGGCCGGCCCACGGCGGGATGCCGACCTCCGAGGGCCCGCATAGCATCCGATTCGTAACGATTCATATCGATACGTCCGCTCGGCACGTGCATCCGATACGTCCGTCAGGCAGCCGCCGCGCCCCGCCCGGGGGCACGGCCCCGCAGGGAAGGGCGGCACCATGGTCAACCCGGCACTCGTGGACCCGGACACCGTCCGCGCGACCGCCGCCGAGGCGTGGATCCGCGGCTACCCGGTCCTGCAGAACTACCGCACCCTGTACGCCCAGGCGCTGGACGACGCCGACCCGCGCCACGTGGGCGGCTTCGGCGTCTTCCGGCACTACCCGCGCCCCGCCACCCCGGCCGACACCGACGTCGTCACGCCCAACAACGACACCCCGTACTCCTGGGCCTGGCTCGACCTGCGGACCCAGCCCTGGGTGCTCTCCGTCCCCGCCACCGACCGCTACTACGTCCTGCCGGTGCACGAACTCGACACCGTCTACGCCGGGTTCGTCGGCTCCCGGACCACCGGCCGGCAGGCCGGCGACCACCTGGTGGCCGGCCCCGACTGGCACGGCGAACCCCCGCCCGGCATCACCGGCGTCATCCGCACCACGTCCCGGCTGGCCGGCATCCTCGGCCGCACCCACCTCGACGGGACGTCCCCCGGCGCCGTCGCCGAACTCGCCGCGCTCCAGCGGCAGTACCGCCTCCGCCCGCTGCACGAGTACGCCGGCACGCCGGAGCCCGAGCCCGCCCCGCAGCCCGTCTGGCCGGTCTGGCGCGACGAGGTGCTCGACACCGTCGAGTTCTTCGCCTTCCTCGACTTCCTGCTCGGCTTCCTGCCCGCCGAGGCCGCCCCGCCCGCCGAGGCCGACCTGCGCGGCCGGCTGGCCGACCTCGGCATCGACGGCCGGGGCGAGTTCGAACCGGCCGCCCTGCCGCTCGCGGTCCGCGCCGAGATCGAGCGCGGCATCGCCGACGGCAAGGCCGAACTGGCCCGCGCCGCCGCCCGCACCGAGTCCTCCGTCGGGCTCTTCGGCACCCGCGAACAGCTCGGCACCCGGTACCTCGACCGGGCGGTCGGAGCGCTCACCGGCCTGTACGGGCTGCCCGTCGAAGAGGCCTGGTACGGCGGCTGGCAGGCCGACAGCGCGGGCCACCGCCCACCGGACGCGAGCGAGCGCGACTACCTGCTGCGGTTCCCGCCGGACGCGCTGCCGCCCGCCCGCCACTTCTGGTCGGTGACCATGTACGCCTTGCCCGGGCTGCACCTGGTCGACAACACCCTGGACCGCTACTCGGTCGGCGACCGCACCCCCGGCCTGGTCCGCGACCCGGACGGCGGACTCACCCTCCACGTCCAGCACAAGCGGCCCGCCGACGCCGAGCACTCGGCCAACTGGCTGCCCGCCCCGGACGGCCCGTTCGCCGCCGTCATCCGCCTCTACGGGCCGGACCCGTCCGTGCTCGACGGCCGCTGGACGCCGCCGCCGCTCACCCCGCGCTGACCCGCCCGGAAGGACGCCCCATGAACCAGCCCGAGCTGGAGGCCCTGGCCGCCGACGCCTACGTCTACGGCTACCCGCTCGTCGCCGGCCTCACCACGGTCGACCGCTTCGTGCACGGCGGCCTGGGCGTCCTGCCGGCCACCCCGTTCAACCGCTTCGCCCACGCCACCCGGCTGGCGGGCCCGGACGACGACTTCGTCTCCGTCAACAACGACGTGCTCTACTCGGTCGCCCAACTCGACCTCTCCGAGGGCCCGCAACTGCTGCGCGTGCCCGACACCGCCGGCGCCTACCACGTACTGCAGTTCGTCGACGCGTGGACCGACAACTTCGCCTACCTCGGCAGCCGCGCCACCGGCAGCGCGGCCCGCACCTGGCTCCTCGTCCCGCCCGGGTGGCACGGCACCCCGCCCGACCCCGACCGGGTGATCGCCTCGCCGACCACCGTCGCCACCGTCGTCGGCCGCTTCGCCTGCGCCGGACCGGACGACCTCCCGCGCGTCCGCGCCCTCCACGAGGGGCTCGTCCTCGAACCGCTGGAACCGGGCGGGGTCCCCGCCGGACTCCCCGCCCCGGACCCGGACGTGCCCGAGCGGCTCGCCTTCTTCGAACGGCTCCGGGTCTGGATGGCCGCCTACCCGCCCGCCGCCGCCGACCGCGACTACCAGCAGCGGTTCGCGCCGCTCGGCCTCCTCGACCCCGGCCCCTCGCCGTACCGCGCCGCCGCCCCCGACTGGACGCTCACCCTGGCGACCGGACTCGCCGCCGGGCGCGAACGGGTCGAGGACGCCACCAGGACGCCGGAGGACCACCCGCCCGGCGAGTGGCGCGCGGCGCTCCACCTGTTCGACCACAACACCGCCTTCCTCGGCCCGGGCACCGTCGACGACCCCGAGTGGCGGATCCCCGACCGCCGCGCCGCCTACCTCAGCCGCGCCGCCGCCGCCCGCGCCGGCCTCTGGGGCTGCCACGCCTACGAGGCCCTGCACGCCGCCACCACCGACGACACCGACGGCCGCCCCCTCGACGGCACCCACCCCTACACCCTGCGCTTCCCGCCGGACGGGCTGCCGCCCGCCGAGGAGTTCTGGTCCCTCACCGTGTACGGCCTCCCGGACCACCGCCTGGTCGCCAACCCGGCCGCCCGCCACTCGATCGGCAGCCGCACCCCAGGCCTGCGCCACGACCCGGACGGCGGCCTCACCCTCCACCTCCGCCACGAACCCCCCACCGCCCCGTCCGAGGCGGCGAACTGGCTCCCCACCCCCGCCGGTCCGTTCCGCCCGGTGATCCGCCTCTACCGCCCCGGCCCCGCTGCCCTGGACGGCACCTACCGCCTCCCGCCGCTCCAGCGGACCCGGTGACCTCCTCCTCGGATCACGCCGGGCGGTCGCCGACCAGGAAGGAAGCGCGATGGGCGAGGCCGTCGGCCGGATGCTGGCCTCGGCCGTGGGCGTCGCCATCAGTCCGATGGCGCTGATCGCGACCGTCCTGCTGCTCGCCACGCCCAGGGGCCGGGCCAACGGGGCGTCGTTCGCCGCCGGTTGGACGGTCGCGCTGACGGCGCTGACGGTCGTCGTGCTGTTGCTCGGATCCCGGCTCGCCGGGGACACCGTGGCCCCGGACTGGTCGTGGTGGTTCGAACTGGCCGTCGGCGGCCTGCTCCTGCTGCTCGGCGCGCGCCAGTGGCGGGACCGCCCCCGCGAGGGCCGGGTGCACGGGCCGCCGGCCTGGATGTGGACGGTCGACCGCTCCACCCCCGCCCGGTCCGCCGCCCTCGGGGCGGCCCTGCTGGCGGCCGACCCGAAGAACCTGCTGCTGGCCGTCGCCGCCGCCGTCGCGATCGCCACCGGCGGCGCCCCGGCCGGCGGCAAGGCGGGCGCCGCCGCCCTGCTGGTGCTGATCGGATCCCTCGGCACCCTCCTGCCCCTCGCCGCCCACCGCGCCCCCCGCCGCCTGAACGAGTGGAAGGCCTGGGCCGCCACCCACAACACCGCGATCCTGCTCACCCTCCTCCTCACCCTCGCCGCCACCCACCTCGGCGCCGCCCTCTCCGGCCTCACCTCCTGACGCTGTGGTCAAGATCGCCTTGGTGGCACCGTCCGTCACGGGTCAGGGCCCGCAGGACGTTCACCCGGCGGCGGGTCGGCGCGAGCACGGCCCGGGTGCGGCGCTTGCCCCCGGCACGCTTGCGCCCGTAGAAGCGGCGGGATCGGAGCCGCGCGGGCCGGGCGCGACTCCGGCCGGGCCGGCCGGGCGGTCCGGGCTGCCGTAGCGGCTCATGTCACCGGCGATGGCGGCCGGGACTGAGGGCCGGGCTTCGTTGTCCGCTGCCCTCTGGGTCTTCCTCACTGCGGCGTCGGGCCGGCAGCGGCCGTGGGGGACGGGCTCGGTGAAGCCGGGCCGGTCGGCTCGCTGGTCGGGGTGGCCGTTGGAGTTGGCGTTGGAGTCTCAGTCGGCGTCGGCGTCGCCGTGGGACTGGCGCTCGGGGTGGTCGTGGGTGTCGGCGCCGGGGTGGGTTCGGCGGTGGGCGGGGTGTCGCCGCTGCGGTGGTGCGGGCCGCCGGCGAGGGTGACCACGGCCTGTGAGGGCGGCAGCGCGATCCGGGCGGTCCAGCGGGTCGCGGGTGCGTGGTCCTCGTCGACGCCGGCGATCACGGTGATCCGCTGACCGGGCGCGAGCGTGCCGGCGTCGCGGCTGAGCCGCAGCCAGGGCGCGTCCACGACGGCGTGCCAGTGGACCTCGGTGCCGCCGGCGTTGGTGAGGGTGAGCACCGTGCGGCTGCCGTACTCGCCCGCCTCGACGGTCAACAGCCCGGCCGCCGCCGGCGCAGCCGCCGACGGCTCCTCCGACGCACCGGCCGTGGCAGGCGCGGCAGGCGCGGTGGGTGCGGGCGCAGGCGCAGGGGCTGCGACCAGGGCGGGGCTGCCGAGCGGGCTCGAACCGTGGGCCGGGACCGGAATCAGCGGTCCCTGGATCCCCGGCAGCAACGTTTCTGCATTGAACGGCCTCGCCCCCGCCAGCTCCATCCCGGCCACCGCCGGACCGGTCCCTCGGTGGGCCCCGTCGGCCGCCCCGGGACTTCCCGCCTCCCGGCCGGACTCCGCCGGACCGCGTACCGGACCACCCGTCGAACGCTCCCCCTCGACCCGGACCGACGAGACCGACGCCGCCACCTCCGGCCCGTCGCCGCCCCGGTGACCGGCCCAAAGGGCGATGACCGGGGCGGCCAGGACGGCGGCCAGCACCCCGGTGGTCACCACCCGCCGCCGCACCGTCGTCCCCCGGCCGGTGTCCGGCGCGCGGTGCCGGGGGAACCCGTCCTGGTCGAAGCGGAGCCCGGGCTCGGTCACCGCCGGCCCCCCCGCCGCCCCCCCCGCCGGCCCCGCGGCCGACGCCGCCGCCCCCCCCCCCGCCCCCGACACCCCCACCGCCGCCACCCTCCGCCTCACCC
>NZ_JBHVER010000187.1:0-16535 GCF_042802195.1 Kitasatospora sp. NPDC057500
GGGGTGCCCCACCGGGCCGCGACGTCTTCCCAGCCTCAGCCGGTCATCGCCACCACCGCTGGGTGCCGGGTGACGCGGCCCTCCGCCAGCTCCAGGTGGCCGCCGGTGAAGCGGGCGCGCAGCCGGCGGTCGTGGCTGACCACGACCACCGCGCCCCGGAAGTCCGCCAGGGCCGCCTCCAGTTCCTCGACGAGTGCGGGGGAGAGGTGGTTGGTGGGCTCGTCGAGCAGCAGCAGGTCGACGGGATCGGCGACCAGCCGGGCCAGTTCGAGCCGGCGCCGCTGCCCGTAGGACAGCTCACCCACCCTCAGCCGCAGGTCGGCCGGACGGAACAGGCCGAGCGACAGCAGGTGCTCGGCGTGCTCCTCCGGGGTGCCACCGCGCCCGTCGGCGAAGGCCTGCGCAAGGGTCGGGCCCGCCGGCCACGGCGACTCCTCCTGCCGGAGGTGGCCGATCCGGCCCCGGGTGCGGACCGATCCCTCGTCGGGCGTCAGCTCGCCGGCCAGGACGCGCATCAGCGTCGTCTTGCCCGCCCCGTTGGGGCCGGTGACGAGCAGGCGCTCCCCGCTGCCGAGGCGCAGTTCCGGCACGGAGAGCCGCTGCCCGACCCGGACACCGGTGAGGTCCGCCGTCGGCGGCGCCGTCCGGCCGTCCGACCCGGCCCCCTCGGCGGCCGTGGACAGGCCGGCGGCGAACACCAGAGGATCGGCGGGCGGCGTCACCGGGGCGCCGGTCAGCCGCGCCACCCGCTCCTTGGCGTTGCGGATCCGGCTCATCGCGCCGTGCCCGCGGCCGCGCGAACGGAAGCCGCCGTGGCCGAACACCGCGAACGGCAGCTTGCGCGGGATCGCACCCAGGCGCACCACGTTCGTCCCGGCCAGCCGGCGGTTGCGTTCCAGCTCCGCGCGCCAGTCGTCGTACTCCTGGAGGCGGCGGCGCCGTTCGGCGGCCTTGGCGGCGAGGTAGCCGTCGTAGCCGTCGCCGTGGCGGGTCACCCGGCCCTCGCCGACCTCCAGGACGGTGGTGGCGACCCGTTCCAGGAACACCCGGTCGTGGGTGACCGCGAGCACGGTGCCGCGGTGTGCCCTCAGGTGCGCCTCCAGCCAGGCCACGGCCCGGTCGTCCAGGTCGTTGGTCGGCTCGTCGAGCAGCAGCAGCTCCGGGCCGGACGCCAGGGTCGCGGCCAGCGCCAGCCGGGAGCGCTCCCCGCCCGACAGCGTGCCCAACGGACGGTCCCGCTCCAGCCCCGGCAGGCCGAGCCCGTGCAGCGCCACGTCCACCCGGGCGTCGGCCCGGTAGCCGCCGCGTGCCTCGTAGCGGGCGAGGAGTCCGCCGTACACGTCGAGCGCGGCGGCGAGCTGCGGGCCCGTCAGGCCCGGAAGCGCGGCCTCGGCACTGCGCATCCGCGCCTCCAGTGCCCGGAGGTCAGCGAGGGCGAGGTCCACCGCGTCCTGGACGGTGGAGCGCGGCGGCAGGTCGAGCGACTGCGCGAGGTAGCCGATGCCGCCCGGGGCGGCCACGGTCAGCTCGCCGTTGTCCGGCCGGTCCCGCCCGGCGATCAGCCGCAGCAGGGTGGACTTCCCGGCGCCGTTGTCGCCGATGACGCCCGCCCGTTCGCCGGGCTTGAGGCTGAAGGACACCGCGTCCAGGACGACGCGGTCGTCGTAGCGCCGGGTGACGTTCTGGAGGGCGAGCTGGGAGGCAGCGGGGCGGGAGGTGGTGGTGTGAGAGGCGGTGCGTGGTGAGGTGGTCATATGGATGTCCCCTGGTCTCGGCCGAGCCGGGCCGATCGGAACGGGCGGGCACATCCGCGCACGTCGGGGCAGCCGCGTCACGCCGCCGAACGGACGGCGGTGCGTGGCGGGGGACCGGAAGCGCGGATGGAGACGGCGCGGCGCGGAGCCGGGCTCAACGCGCTCGCGCGGGGAATGTCACAGAGAACCCATGGGCAGAACCGTAGACCGGGCCCCCGGCGCCCGCAACGCATTTACGGGAGGGCCGGCGCGGGCCCGGGGACCGTCGGGCGTAGGCCCCGGTCAGGCCGAGGGCGGACGTGGCTCAGGCCCGGTTCAGCGTCCGGCTGATGCCCGCCAGGACCGCCGTGGTGAGGAGCCAGCCGAGCGCGGTCAGCGAGTAGCCGAACCACTGCTGGGCCCCGGTCCAGTACCAGGCGGTGCGCTGGCCGAGCCCGCCGATCGGGATGAGCAGGTCGAGGGTGTAGACGAGGGGGTTGAACGGGATGCCCTCGCCGGGCTTGACCTGCTGCGGCGCGCCGTGGCGGAAGACGAGGGTGCCGAGCAGGGCGAGGCCGCCGAGCCACAGCACGGCCTGCCACGGGCGGTAGCCGTAGCCGACGGTGGCGTCCAGCAGTCGGCCCCAGAGCCGCCCGGGCAGGCCGAGGGTGCGGCGGCGCCGGCGCTGCTTCTCCAGGAGGACCCGGCGGGCGTCGTCGTCGTGGCCGATCTTGCGGTACCAGGCGGCGAGTTGCTCGTAGGGCTGGGGGGAGTAGCCGGGCAGCGAGGCCAGCCAGGCCAGGCGGTGGGAGACGCGTTCGGGGGCGGCGTCGCTCTGGAGGGAGGTGTAGGCGAAGCCGTCGAGGCGGGTGTCGGCGGGCCAGCTGCGGGCGTTGTCGTGGAGGACGGCGGTCTGCGCGTCCTGGAGGTCGACGGTGCCGTCCGGGGTGGCGGCGGGGGTGAGCTGGAGGTCGCCGGTGGTCAGCCGCTTGCCGTCCAGGGCGATCGCGCCGCAGCCGTCCAGTACGGCGCTGTCCAGCGTGAGCCTGCTGCGGATCGCCGCGCCGGGCAGCCGGATCGAGCCGACGGCCGTGAAGCCGTCGGCCATGACCAGGGTGGAGGCGCTGAGGTCGTCGCCGGTGAGCGCGTCGCCGCCGCGGTTGTCGATCCGGGCCCGCTCCATGAACAGCCCGCCGTTGAACCGGGCGCCGACCAGCCGCAGGCCGCCGCGGGCGTGGAAGCCCTTGCGGGCGAAGCAGCCGCCGTCCATCACCAGGCCGCCGGCCCACATCGCCCAGACGCCCGGGGCGCGGGCCGGGTCCGGCTCACCGCCGTCGAGCAGTTCGGTGGCGGTGAGCCGTGCTCCGCTGAGCCGCAGTTCACCGGTGATGTGTGCGCGGGTGAGGGTGAGCCGGCCGTCGAGGACCGAGTCCTCGAAGAAGAGGTTGCCGTCGACCTTCAGCAGCCAGCCGTCGAGCCCGGGGATGCGGCAGCGGCTCAGGCTGGTGGACCGCAGGGTCGCGTCCCGCAGCACCACCTGCTCCTCGAAGTGGCATCCCTCGACGCGGAGTTCGCCGGCCGCAGTCAGCCCGCGCAGGTCGAGGCGTCCGGTGATGCGGGCGCCGATCAGGTGCAGCACCCGGACCGGGCCTGCGGGTCCGTCGCCGCCGAGCAGCGCGGTGGCTATCGCCTCGGCGCGCACCGTGCGCCCGTCGCCCCAGGCCGCGCCGCCGGCCGGGTCGTCCTCGACGGGGTCGCCGCCGCGCAGGTCGACCGGCGCGCCGGTGGCGCAGGCGTCCCAGACCCGCTGTTCGGGCCCGGTCAGGTCCTGGTACGTCAGCATCCCGCCCCCCTCGGTCGGTGATCACGTGCGGACCGCAGCCTAGCGTCCGGGATCGATGCTGCTCCTCCGGTTCTCTGACGATCCGTTGATCGTATGGATTCCGACGGCCGGAGCTGCTGACCCGGCGTCGCCCCGTTGATAGGTTGGCTCGCCGAGCCGATCCATGACGTCATCGCCCGGGGGGCCCGATGAGCCAGCCGCCGCAGTACCCGTACGGCCCGCAGGACCCGTACCAGCAGCAGCCGCCGCCCGTGCCCCAACAACCGCCGGCCGTGCCCCAGCAGCCGCCTGTCGTGCCCCAGCAGCCGCCCGCCGTGCCTCAACAACCGCCGGCCTACGGCGCCCCGCCGCCGTTCCCCGGCCAGGCGTACCCGGCGCAGCCGTATCCCGGGCAGCCGTATCCGGTGCACCCCGCGCCGTACGCGCCCCCGCTCGCGCCCCCGCGAAACTCCGGCAGCCCGGTGGGCGCGTTCTTCCTCGGCTTCGCCGCCTCGGTGGTCGTGTCGATGATCTACGGTGCGATCGCCGTCTTCACGTTCGACGAGGACCAGTCCAGGTTCAGCGTGCACGCGCTCTACCTGGCGCACGCCCTCGTCAACGGGGCGGTGGTGGGCCTGCTGGTGGGCCTGGTCGGCCGCCGCAGTCCGGGGGCGTGGATCGCCGGCGCGGTCGTGGCCGTGCTGGGCGCCTTCTTCGGCTACGTCAACGCGGTCCCGTTCATGGTGCTCCGGGACAGCGGGGTCGACGGCCTGGAGTTCATGCTGGAGCACGAGCCCTTCGGTCCGGTCAAGGGGTGGTGGGGCGGCTGGGACGGGACCGAGTGGCTCGCCCTGCTGGGCCTGGCGATCGCCGCGCTGGCGGCCTGGGGCACCGCCTTCCTGACGGGCCGCAACCGCCGCTGACCCGCCGGGCGGCGCCCGCGTCCCGGGTGCGGGCCGCTCGTCCGGCGGCTGCACCCGGGTCGCGTGCCCTACTGCGCTCCGGCCGGTCCGGCGCCCGGTGCGGTGTCGGCGAGCGCCCGAAGTCCGTCGGCGTCGCGCGGCAGACCGTTGAGGTCCAGCACCTCGCGCAGGTTGACGTTGAACTCCCAGGCCCCGGTGCTGTCGGCGATCGCGCGGACCACGGAGCGCTGCGCGTCCGTGAGCGGCTCGCCGTCGCCGTACGCCTCGGTCGGGAAGACGATGTCGAGCAGGGCGCGGGCGACGGCGACGGCGTCGATGGCGCCGACCTCGTCCAGGACGGCGGACAGCTCGGCCAGCAGCGGTTCGGCCTGCTCGGACGGCAGCAGCGCCAGGGTGGTGACCGCATCGGTGGCCGGTTCGCCCGACCCGAGGTACAGCTCGTCGAAGCCGACGGTGTCCGACTCGCCGCGGAGCACCTCGACGAGGACCCGGGCGCCCGGACCGGCGGGGGAGCGGCCGGTGCGCACCCAGGTCAGGGCGGCGCAGAAGCGCAGCAGCGGATCGTCGTCGGCGAGGTGCCGCTCCAGCGTGCGGAGGGTGTCGGGGCCGGCCCCGTGCAGGGCCAGACCGAGCAGGATCTCCGCACGGATCCCGGGCTCGGGTTCCAGGGCGAGGCGGTCGTGCAGGGCCGCGGCCGCCGCCGCGCCCGGCGCCGTGGCGAGCAGGACGACGGCCCGGCGCCGGATCTCCGCGTCCCGGTGGGCGGCCTGGCCGGTCCAGGTCGGCACGGCGTCGGCGAGGACGGTGAGGATCTCGTGGTAGGCGGGCTCGACACCGCTGTCGGCGAAGTGCTCGCGCGGGTCGGCCGCGTCGTCGGGGAGGGCGGCGAGGACGCCCTTGAGCTCGTGGGCGGCTTCGAGGTCGCCGTTGCGCGTCGCGATGTCGGCCAGGTACCTCAGCAGCGCCGTTCGGGCGTCGGTGTCCTCGACGCGGTCGACCAGTGCGGCCAGGTACCGGAACGCCGGCCCGGTGGCCTCCGCGACGGTGTGCTGGTGCAGCAGCATCTCCGACAACTGCCCCAGCGCCAGGGCGAACACCTGGAAGCCGGGGAACGCCAGCCCCTTGAGCAGGAACGGCACGTCGTCCGGGGAGCCGAAGAACGTCCCCAGCTCGCTCCACGGCACCGTCCCGACATCGTGCAGCTCCCTCGGCTCGGGCGCCGCGCGCCAGGCGTGCAGAGCGTGGGCGGTCCGGCCGAGACCCTCGTTGCGGGCGGGGTCGAGACCGTCGAAGGTCACGGTCCCCGGTTCGGCGCCGTCGGTGCCGAACACGCGCCAGGTCCCCACCGGTCCGCCGCGGATGCCGGGCTCGACGTACCCCTCGGCGATCACCGCCCCGTCGGCGTCCAGGGCGCGCCACCGTTCGGCCGCCGCCCCCTCGACCGTGACGCCGGTGGGTGCGACCTCGGCCGTCAGGGTGCCGTCGGCGTCGTACCAGTACTCGGTGAGCAGCACGTCCCCGCGCTCGGTGCGCTCGGCCCGCAGCGCGCCGTCGCCGTGGAACCGCCGGTGGACGGTGGTGCCGTCGGCGGGCCACTCGCGTTCGTGGGCGGGCACGCCGCCGTCGTACTGGCGCACCGACAGCGGTCGGCCGTCCGGGCGGTACCGGTTCACCCGGTAGGGGGTGCGGGAGCTCAGGTACGTCCGGTGCTCCACCGGCCTGCCGTCGGCGAAGTCGGCCTCCTCGTAGTCGTGGTAGTGGCTGCCGGGCTTGTAGTAGCTCGGCCCCTCGGTGTCGGAGGTGCTCTCCCAGGCCTGCTTCCAGAGCCGCCAGGTCCCGAGCGCCTTCCCGGTCACCGCGTCGATGTCGCCGACGACGAACGCCAGCAGGCCCGCCACCCACACGGCGTCCTCGGGGACCCCGTTCGACGGCACTGCGGGCGGGGTCCGTACCTCGGCGAGTTCCACGGCGCCGGTCGCGTCCGAGCCGAGCAGCCGCAGCGCCAGCTCCGGAAGTCCCTCGAAGGCGGCATGCCGCACCGCGCCCGGCGAGGCACCGAGGCCGGCCGCCAGGCACAGCTCGACCGAGGCGGCGTCCCCGTCGCGGGCCGCCTCGATCAGCGGGCTGGGCCCGGCAGCGCCCTGGGGGAAGCGGGCGGCCTCCTCGCCGGCGCGGTGGTGGACGAGCCGGTCCGGGGCGCCGTCCGCCGTCCAGTGCCGGGTCACGCCCACCAGCCGGCCGTCCGTGTCCCAGCGGGGAGCCGACCACTGGCCGGTCGGCCAGAAGGTGGCGATCTCCGGCACACCGGCCGGCCGCTCCGGCGCGGGCTCGCCGGCGGGGGTCAGCTCGGTGCCGTCGGCGGCGTAGCAGGCCTGACGGATCCGAACCCCCTGTTCGTACTCGTGGACCACGGTGCGCAGGGTCGGAGGCAGGCCGTCGAAGGAGAACGGGTCGCGGCTCGGGCGGTCGCTGCGGTGGCCGGTGACGGTGACCGGCGTTCCGTCGCGGTGCTCGGCGCGGACCGCAAGGGTGCCGTCGTCGTGGTAGCGCAGCAGCGTCCCGTGCCGCCGGCCGTCCCGCCAGTCACTCTCCTCCAACGGCGTCCCGTCGGGGCGCCACAGCCGCCACCGCCCGGTGGGCCCGCCGTCCTGCCACGCCCCGAGCCCCCACGCCGGCCACTTCGGGCCGCCGTCGTACAGCTCCCATCCTTCGAGGTACTCCGCCTCCGCGGGGACGCCCGCGGGTGCCGAAGTCCCCGCCCTCACATGCTGATCCTCAGACATGCCCCGTATGCAAGCACCTCCCACCGACATGCCGCATTCGGGGGTCATTTCAACTGACGGTACGTCAATCCGATGCTCAGGGGCTTGTACCGAGGGCCAGAGCGATCGCGAGGAGTGCCACCAGCAGGGCGAGCGCCAGGGGCCCGCAGCCGCCGGGTCGCCGGTCCGCCGACTGCGGCCGTGCCGAGGGCGGTGGCCCGTCGCGGCGGCCCTCCCTGTCGTCCTCCCCGTTCCCCTTCCCGTCCCACGTGCGCCCGTCCTCGATGCTCCCGGGCCGCTCGGGCACGTCCACCGCGAACGCCGCGCAGGCCGCGCCCTGCCGGGCCGCGACCGCGGCCACCCGAAGGGCCACCCCGGCCCGCGCGTGCGGCGCGCCGTGCACCCGCCCCGCCGCGTCGGACCCGGGGACGCCGAAGCGGGAGGCGATGTCCGGGCCCGGTCCGGCGAGGTCCGGCGGCACCGTGTAGCGCAGCTCGATCCGGCGGGTCGCCCCGGCGGGCAACGGCTCCTCGGCGGCCCGCCGGTCGAAGTCCAGCCGCCCCCCGACGGGTTCGACGGGTTCGACGCGGAAGCCGGTCGGGCGCGGCCCCTCGTTGTGGACGAGCAGGTCGAGGGTGACCGTGCCGCCGGCGGCCCCGAACCGGCGCGGCGGCTCGCACCAGGCCCGGACGCCCGCGTCCGGACCCGCCCGCAGATCGGTGCCGCAGTACTCGCCCGGGCAGTACGCGCCGAGCCGTTCGGCACCGTCCGTGCGGCTGCCGCAGAGTTCGCAGTAGAGCGCCATGCTCCCGCCTCCGTCCCGCCCCGGGGTTACCCGGCCGCCCGCCGGAGCAACCGCCGCCGCCCGGACCGGAACCGCTCCGTGACCGGCGTGGGGCCCGTCCGCCGGGGCGCGGTCAGGGCGACGACCCGGCGGTGGCGGGCTGTTCGGCGTCCCCGAAGCGGGCCAGGGTGAGCGCCCCGAACACCGCTGCCGCGAAGCCGAGGACGGTGAGCGGCGCGGCGTCGTGCCGGGTGCGGTCGCCGAGCAGCAGCACGCCGACGACGGCCGGGCCCAGGGTCTCGCCGAGCACCATGGCCGCCGTCGCCGCCGTGACCGACCCGTTCTGCATGGCCCAGGTGAGCGCGGCGAACCCGCCCAGCCCGGCGAACGCGACGGCGTAGGCGGCCGGTTCGGCCAACAGGCCCGGCAGCCGGGCGTCCGGGAGCACCCGCACGGCGACGCCGACCACACCGAACTGCAGGCCCGCGACCAGTCCCAGCAGCGGGGCACGCCGGCTCCCGCCGAGCCGTACCGCCGCCCACCCGGCCCCCGTCAGCAGCACCGCGACGATCAGCACGGCGAGCCGCAGCGCCGGGGTGCCGTGGCCGGGGCCGTCGCGCCCGGCGCTGACCGCCAGCACGCACAGCCCCGCGCACACCGCGGCCACCCCGGCCCACTCGCTGCGCCGCAGCCGCACGTTCAGCACCCGGGAGGCACCGACGGCGGTCACGGCGAGGGCGGAGGCGAGCACGGCCTCCACCTCGTAGAGCGGAAGCCGCTCCAGCGCGAGGAGTTCGGCGCCGAACCCCAGCATGTCCATCCCCACGCCCGCGAGGAACGGCCACTGCCGCAACGCCCCCGCCAGCGCGGCGGCCCCGCCGGGCCGCTGCCCGGCTGCGGCACGACGGGCCCCGGCCGCCTGGAGCACGGTGGCGGAGCCGGTGAGCAGAGCGGCGGCCAACGCCGCGAGCAGGCCGAGGGACATGCGCCGACCGTACGGTCCCGCTCGGCCCGCACCCCGCTCCGGCACGCCGGGTGCGCCTTCGCGCGGGCGGGCCGGGCCCGATTGTCAGAGGGGGGTTCTAGAGTGCCGACCAACGCCGGAGTACCCGGATCCGCCCGGGTGTCGCGGCCAGGAACCGGGGGTGCGGTGTGCGTTTCTTCGAGGTGACGGGAGCCCCGTCGGGCGAGGACCCGGCTGCCTGGCTCGCGTACGCGGAGCGGCTGACGGCCGCGGGGGATCCGCGGGGCGCGGCGATCCGGCTGGAGCGCGCCGGCGCGGACCGGGACCGTCTGGCCGAGGTGTACGGGGAGGTCGAGCGGTA
Organism: Kitasatospora sp. NPDC057500; assembly: GCF_042802195.1. Lineage (NCBI taxonomy): Bacteria > Bacillati > Actinomycetota > Actinomycetes > Kitasatosporales > Streptomycetaceae > Kitasatospora > Kitasatospora sp. NPDC057500. The sequence continues at coordinate 9,350 of NZ_JBHVER010000187.1, forward strand.
CCTGGGGCTGGACGCGTTGCGGGCGGACGGCTCGTGGCGGTTCGGCTGGTCCGGCGGGTTCCTGGACGAGGCGGCGTTCCGGCTGGCGCCCGGCGACCCGTCGCGGCGCCGGGCTCTGGTGAAGCGGCTCCTGACGGAGCGTCCGGGCGGCTACCCGGCGGATGTGGACCTGGACCTGGACTTGGAGTTGAGCGACCCCGAGCAGTGGGAGGGCGTCCTGATCGCCGCCCTGCTCACCCACCCGGTGAGCCACCGGCTGCGCGAGCTCGACCTGCGGCTCACCGACTACCACCACTCCGCCGAGCAGGCCGCGAGCGCCCTCGCCGGTGCGACCCGTCCCCGGCTGGAGCGCCTTTCGTTCGGCTACGACTTCGAGTTCCTCTTCGAGCACGGCAAGGGGTCGGCGGGCAGCCGCATCGACCCGATGGAGCACCACGGCGAAGGGCTGGTGCGGACGGAGATCTGGGGAGCGCTGCCCGCGCTGCGCACCCTGGAGCTGGAGGGCGCGTTCCTGTTCGCCTTCGTGGACCACGACGGCCTGACCCGGCTGCGGACCCGGGGCGCCGTGATCTCCGACGGCTCGGTCTTCCTCCCGGGGCGGCTGCCCGCGCTGACCTCCCTGGAGCTGGAGCTGGAGAGCGACGTCTTCGGGGTCGCGTGCTCGGTGGACCAGCTGGACGAACTCGCGACCACGGCGGACTGGTACCCGCACCTCAGGAACCTCGACCTCGGGAAGGTGGAGTTCGATGCCGGGACGTCCGAGGTGCTCGCGGCCCTCGCGGAGTCGCCGCTGCTGCCACGGCTGGAGGCGCTGACGGTCCGCGACCTGGTGATACCCGAGGAGGAGGGTGGGCCGTTGCGGCTGGCGGCCCTCGCGCCGCAGTTCGCGCACCTCGCACTGCGGGTGGCGGGCGCCGTCGAGGTGGAGGGCGTGGGTGAGGAGGAGGTGGGCCGGGTGCTGCCCGCGCTGGTGCCGTGAGCGCACACGTTCACCGGGCCGGTCCCGGGGCCTTCCCCCGCTCCCGGAGGAACGGCACCGGCCTGGGTTCTCACCAGGTCGTTCGCGAGCCGCAGGCCCTCCTCACCGGCTGTGCCGGCGCCTGCCCTCACCTGCCACCGCGACATACCCGCTCAAGAAGAACAGACCTGGCCAACCCTGATCGGCACTCCGAGTCGGGCTAGCCCTCCGAGTCGGGCGAGACGATGTCCCACGTCCCGAAGTGGGTCAGACCGGCCGATCCGGCCAGGGCCACCGAGGCGTGGCTGTCGAGCTGGCAGCGGTACTGGGTCTCGTACCCCCTCGCGATCGCGTGCCGGGAGATCGCGCGTACCAGGTGCCGGGCATGGCCCTTTCCCCGGTGGGGCGGGAGCGTCAGCACGCCGAGGTCGGCCAGTGGCGCGTCATCCCACGGGTATGTGCTCGCCGCGCCCACCAGTCGACCGTCCTCGAACGCGCCGTAGACCGCCCAGTGGTCCAGTTCGACGTACGCGTCGTCGAGGTCCTGTTCCGACGCCGCCTCCTGGAACCGTGCGAACGCCTGCGCGTCGGCCTCGGTGAGTCGGCGAACCGAGGGGTCGTCCGACTCCCCGAGCAGCGTCTCCCGGGTCTCGTCGGTGAAGTAGAAGAGGTGGTCGGCCCCGTGCAGCGTGATGCCCGCCTGCTCCAGGCGCCGACGGAACTCCGGCTCGTCGACCGCCTGCCCTTCGTCCAGGTCCAAGGCGTCGGCAACCGCCGGGGTGAGCAGCGCGCGAGTCCGTCCACCGGTCGTCGTGAGGACGGTGAGCCGTTCGTGCTCCTCCAGGGCGGGATCTACGGTGACCCCGAAGGCGTCGTCACCACAGAGGAAACGGCTCGTCGGAGAGGGGGTTCGCCAGAACTCGGTGATGGCTGGAGGGAACATGCCGGTGCTTTCTGATTGTTGCGAGGTGCCGCCATGTCCCCGGCCGCCTCGGCCGAGGCCGACCGGTGCCGGCCGCTCAGGTGTGCGCGACCACCAGGAATTCGCCGTCGCCGGAGCCGACGGGTTCGCGGTGCCAGCCGCCGTAGATCCGATCGACGGTGAAGCCGCCGTCCGTCAGCGACGCGCGGAGGACGTGCTCGCTGCGGAAGGCGAGCGTTCCCGTGCTCCGTAGTTCCCCACCGTCGGAGAAGCGGTAGTACTGGGAGAAGCTCACCACGCCGGGCCGGTCCTCGGTCACATCGTTCCACAGCGCGACCTCGCGGCCGTCGGGGAGGGGGACGTGACGGAGCGACTCGGCCGGGGTCCACTCCTCCCATTCCCGGGGCCGTGGGTCGCGGGCGTCGAAGACGATCCGGCCGCCCGGCAGGAGGCTCCGCCGCAGATCGGCGAGCACCTGCGCCCACGCTTCGTCCGTCACGAAGAACTGTGCGACATGGCTGCTCATGACGGCCACGTCGAAGGCCTCGTCGGGAAGGTCGCGCGAGGTGCCCTCCGTCCAGGTCACCGTCTGCGCGCCGGGCTTCGCGCGGGCGGCGTCGAGCGACGCCGCGGCGGGGTCCACTCCCGTCACCGCGTGTCCGGCGGCTGCGATGCCGAGAGCGAGGCGGCCCGTGCCGCAGCCCAGGTCGAGGACACGCAGGCGCTCCGCCGCCTCCTCGATGACGGAGAGGAAGAAGTCGTCCCGGTACGACCAAGGGAACTCGGCGTCGTAGACAGCCACGAGCCGGGGGTCGCGAAACTCGGCGTGGAGCATGATCGGATCGTAGAGGGAGCATCTGGGCGGTGCCACCGACCATTCGGCCGCTGTTCGTCATCGTCACCCCGGCGAAACTCCCGCAGGAGCGGTCGGCTGGACTCTCGCGAAGCCCGCCGGGACCGACCGGGCGACGGTCACGGTCACCACCGTCGCCGCCCGGAAGTCTCCGGACTCCCCGGGTCCGGGCCGAATCCTCCCATCACGGCCCTGTTCTCCCGAAGCTATGGCGAAGTGACAAGCAGTTCTCTGCAGCGGATCCGGGGTGTGCTGGTCAGCGGTCTGGATCTTCCGGGTCTGTCGGGGGCCGTGCTCGGTGAGGTCGGTCCGGTCACGACGGCCGGAGGGGCTTCTGGCCGGACGACACCGAGGCGGACCTGCGCGAGAATGAGCCCGGCATGGACCGGTTCCGTATCACCTGCTGTTCACGTTGCCGCGGGGTCGAACGGACGCACCGAGGGGATCAGTGTGGTGGCGACGATCACGGTGGACGTGGCTGTTCCCGACGCGCTGCGGCCGGTCGTGGATGTGGCAGCGTTGCCGGCGGTCCTCGGTGACGCGGGGCCGGCGTGGCTGGTGCTGTCCGAGGACGGACGGCTGGCGCGGTGGACGCCGACGAGCGGCGAGGTGCAGGAGGTGGCCCGGTACCGGGAGGAGAGGCCGGCGTCCGAGTTCGGTGGCGGCGTTCGACTGCGGCTTCATGTGTCTCGATGCGGCCGTTGGGCGGCGGTGGTTCAGGACCGCGGTCGGTACGGCACCGTCGTCGATCTCACCACCGGTTCGCCGGCGTTGAAGCTGGACGGCGGGGACTACTGCTGCGGAACCGTCCCGTTCGCGTTGGCGTTCGCCGAACACGGTGGCCGACCGGTTGTCGTCCATCGCACTGACTGGAACCGGTTGGATGTCACCGATCTCGTGTCCGGCGAGGTGCTCACGGCGCGGGACAGCCCGGACGGGGACGAGGAGGAGGATGCGGAGTACGACCTCGACTACTTCCACGGCGCGCTGGCGCTGAGTCCTGACGGGACTCGTGTCTACGACGGTGGTTGGGTGTGGCAGCCGTGGGGGATGCCGGCGGTGTGGAGCCTGACCGCCTGGCTGCGCGACAACCCGTACGAGTCCGAGGGCGGGCCCAGCCATGCGGTGTATCCCGAGGTCTCGGAGTGGAACCGGCCGGTGGTGTGGATCGACGACGGGCGGATCGCGGTGCACGACCCGGGCGATGCCGGCAGCGGTACCATCCACGTCCTCGACCCCGCCTCGGTCGAACTGCGCTCGCCGGGCGTCCGATGGATCAAGGCGGTCGCGACGTTCCCCTGGCCGGTCGGCGATCTCGGCTTCTTCACCGACGGAGAGCATCTGCTGATCGCCGACGAGGCCGGCCTGCAGGGCGTCGACATCACCAGTGGACAGCGGGTGTTCGCGATCGACGGGTTCCGCCCGGTGCGTCAGGACCGGCATACCGGAACGCTGATCCAGGTCGGCAGCGCCAGTGCCCGGTTGTGGACGCCGCCGCAGTGGACTGCGCGCGCCGGCTGAGCAAGGGACGCCACTCCTCGGTGGCCGGCATCCTCCAGGTGCTGGCCAGGTGCTGGCCGGGCCCTTGCCGGGCACGCCGAGCGCGAGGCGTATCCCGAAGCTGGCGAGAAGGCCGCCGCCGACTTCGCCCCCTCAGAGTCGGCGAAGTCCAAGGCTCAGCCTGCTACTTGTCACCTCGCCATGGCTTCGGGAGAACCGGACCTTCACCACCGGGAGGCCGTCGGCGGAACCGCTGATGTCGCCGCCGTGCCGCCCGGGCGGCGTCCGGCGGGCTGGAGGGCGCCGTGTTGGGAGCGCACCGAGGGCAACGGCCTCGCCGGACCGGCTGGCTGGCTGCTCCAGACGCCCGGCTGCTGGGGCGACGCCACCTGCGCCGACCGGCCCGGCACCCGAGCCCTGCTCGCCAGGACGACCGCCGACGTCGCCGCCGCCACCCGCACCGTCGGTATCTCCACCCTCGCGCCGTTCCCCGACGGCGGGTTCCAGGACGCCCTGGTGGCCGGTCTCAAGGCCTTCGTCGCCGCAGGCCGCCGCGCCGGTCTACCACGCCAATCTGCTGCCGTCGCGGTATCGGGACGACCTGGTGGCCCGCCTCGGCCCAGCTGCCGGCTCGGTCGGCCTCAGCATCGCCTCGATGACCGCCTCGCGCACCGCGTTCTCCTGGAAGCACTCCAAGCTGCTGGTCGTCGACGGACGCACCGTCATCTCCTGGCATCAACGGCTGAAAGGCTGGCTACCTCGACGCCGCCCACCCAGTCTCGGACGTCGACCTCGCGCTGACCGGCCCCGCCGTGACCTCCGCCGCCCGGTACCTGGACACCCTCTGGGAGTGGACCTGTGCCCGCATCGGAGTGTTCGACAACGCCTGGTACGCGTCCTCCGATCCCTCCGGCGGCGGTGCCTGTCGCCCGTCGATCGAGCGCGAGCCCAACCCGCCGGCCCCCGCGGCCGGCACCGTCCCGGTGATCGCCGTCGGCGGCCTCGGCTTCGGCATCAAGGACGCCGACCCCAAGTCCGCCTACCGCCCCGGGCCCGTACCCGGCGCGGCGGACGCCCGGTGCAGCCCCTCGCACTGCACGACAACACCAACGCCGACCGCGACTACGAGACTGTCAACCCCGAGGAGAACGCCCTGCCCGCCCCTCGCCCGCTACGACGCCCGCCTCCACGAGACGCCCGCCGCCGACTCGCGGTCGGCGTCAGGGTGCGGATCGCGGTCGGCAGCGGCGGCTACTCGCAGATCAAGTCGCTCACCGAGATCAGCGACCTCCTCAAATCCCGCCTGACCACGCTCACCGCCGACCCGATCCGACCCGGCCCGGGCGAAGGCGGCACTCTGCGGCAACCTCCAACGCGCCACCGTCCGCGCCGCCCCGGCCGCCGCCTGGGCCGACGGCCACCCGTACGCGCTGCACCACAAGCTGGTCGCGGTCGACGACGAGGCGTTCTACATCGGCTCGAAGAACCTCTACCCGGCCTGGCTCCAGGACTATTGCCACATCGTCGAGCACCCCGGGGAAGCGGGGCAGCAGGACCGGGAACTGCTCGCCCCCGAGCGGGACTACTCGCGCACGACGGCCACCGTCGACTGGACGACGGGGCTCTGCCGGGCCTGACCGCACACCTCACCTCGGCCCTGCGGGCCACGAGTAGCGGCCGCAACGCCAACCAGGGCACCCTGCTGCCCCTACGATTCCGCGCGACCACCGCCGGACCTCTCCGGACCACCTGAGAACCACGAGCCGATGGGCGCACGTTGTTGGTGTTGCGCAGGAAGTCGGCCGGCCCGACTTCCTGCGCAACCGAGGCCGATCCTGGATAGGCTGCTCCAGCACCCGCCTGCGAAGCACCCCAAAAGTCTGAAATGCCCGACTCTCGGCAAGTTGCAAAATCCCGCCCCACGCCCGTATAAACCCGCAGCTCACGAGCTCTGCTCCCCGCGCACGCGGGGATGGTCCCCACGACGCGTGCGCGGCCGCGCTGGTGACGACCTGCTCCCCGCGCACGCGGGGATGGTCCCCGGGGCTGGGTCGCCGGGTACTCGGCGGACCTCTGCTCCCCGCGCACGCGGGGATGGTCCCCTGACCGTCACCGCGATCAACGCGGGCGGCGACTGCTCCCCGCGCACGCGGGGATGGTCCCCTACCCGGGTACCACGGCCAGCTAGAAGGGCAGCTGCTTCCCGCGTATGCGGGGATGGCGCTGGCACCATCCTTGCGATGCTCCTGGTGGTGTTCGTGAGGGAGCGGAGGTCGTGGGCTTGGGCTCCATGCGGGTGTGGGACTGGATTCTGCAAGGGTCTTCGGACGAGGCCATGTGGGGTCACAGGCGCTTGACCGGCAGTGGGCATGGTGACACCGCCCAGGCGGCTGACAATTCGGCAAGAAGGCAACCAGAGCGTCAGGTGGTCCGAGGATCAGGACTCCGAGCCGTGCCCTCCACGTCCGTCCAGCGGTGAGGGGTCGGTGGCCGCGGCGCCGTCGCGGCTGCGCTCGCGGGCGGCGCGGCAGGGGAGGTGGCGGGTGAGGGCGTCGCTGCAGTTGGCGGCGGCCATCCGTTGCAGCAGGGCAGCCAGGCGGGTGACGAGTGGGCGCAGCCGGGCGCGTAGGGCGGCGTCGGCGCGGGCGTCGAGGTGCTCGATGCCGGAGCAGAGGCGCGTGACGAGGTGTGCGGTACCGCGAACGGCGCGGCGGAGGTGGCTCACGCGAGTGCAACCGGTCGGTCATCCGCCCGGTTCCGGTTCGGGGCCAGGTGGCCGATGGCAGACCCGTGGCCGTGCGCCGGGCGTGGACCGGGCACGCCCGGCGCGCCCGGTCCGCGCCCAGTGCACTACCAGGGGTGTCACTAGGCCGAGCATCACGGGGAGGGCGACCGACAGCGGGTACTGGATGTGGCCGGTGGATGCGGCTTACCGGTCTCATCTTCCACATGC